>NZ_JBOHGB010000006.1:0-125400 GCF_050699935.1 Actinophytocola sp. | reverse complement strand
TGTCCGCGCCCAGCACCGCTCCGTCCCGCAGCCGCACCTCGATGTCCTTCAGCTCACCCGGATGCGACCAGTCCAGCTCGACCGTCGCGGTGGCGGGTGTGGCCGCCGCCCGGAGCCGGATCGTCGCCCGCCGGTCGACGCCGCGGGCGTCCCGGGTGAGGTCGGCGGAGGTCACCGTGACCGGGCCGAGCAGCAGCCGGGCCAGGTCGAAGGCGTTCGGTCCATTGTCGGCCACGCACCCGCCACCGCACCGGTCCGGGTCGAGGTACCAGCGGTCCGTGCCGGCGTGGTCCTCGATGCGTTCCAGGTACCGGATCCGCACCGACTCGACGGGCGGCAGGGAACCGAGCCGCCGGACGAGGTCGGCGACGTTGTCGTTGTACCGGCGGTGGAACGCGCAGAACAGGGTCCGCTCCCGCTCGGCCGCGAGGCGGACCAGCTGCTCGCCCTGCTCGACGGTCACCGCGAGCGGCTTCTCCACACACACGTGCAGGCCCGCGGCCAGGACGTCGTGGCACACCACGAAATGCGCGTCGTTGGGCACCGCGACGACGACGGCGTCCAGGGCCGTGCCCGCGAGCATCGACCGGTGGTCGCGGTAGCACGCGACGTTGCCCCGGTGCGCGGACAGCGCCGCCTCGTCCTGATCGCACACCGAGGCCAGGCGCACCGAGGGCAGGCCCTGGATCGCGGACAGGTAGAAGCGGGAGATCACCCCGAGGCCGATCAGCCCCAACCGCAACGTCATGCGACCTCCTCTAGTGCGGGCAGGCCGGCGGCACCGGCCACCGCGCACAGCTCGTCGAACAGCGCGCCGGACAGGGGAACCCCGTCACGGTGGTACCGCCGCGCGCGCTCGGCCTCGGGCCAGCCGGGGTAGCGCACCGGTCGGCCGTCCTCAGTGGACGGACAGGCGAGCAACGTGCTGAACAGCTCGTCGGCGTCGCGCTGGAACCCACCGTCCGGCCGCAGCAGGCCGGGGTCGATCGCGAGCATGAACAGCCCGATGTCGTCGTCGCGGCCCGACGGCCGTCCGTCGCCGAGCAGGGCCTCGCGGGCCGGTCCGAAGCCGGCACCGGACAGCAGCGCGGCGAGGACCTCGACTGTGACCCCGAGCCCGAATCCCTTGTACGCACCCGTTTCCGGTGCGCCGCCGAGCCAGCGCAGGTGTGCCTCACCCCGGTCGAAGGTGGCCGGATCGGTGACCGGGCTCCCGTCGTCGGCGGCGAGCCAGCCGGGTGGCACCTCACGGCCGGCGCGGGCCGCCTCGCGCACCCGCCCGGTCGGCACCACGGTCGTGCTCATGTCCAGCACGAAGGGTGGGCCTCCAGGCACCGGAGCCGCGACGCTGAGCGGGTTCGTGCCGAGCATGGCCAGCCGCCCGCCCGGCGGACGCGCGATGCGCTGGCCGCCGCAGTTCGAGGCCACCAGCCCGACGGTGCCGTGGTGCGCGGCGCGCGCGGCGTGGTAGCCGGCGCACCCGATGTGCGTGAGGAGCCGGACGCTGGCCAACCCGATGCCGTGGGCCCGCGCCCGCTCGACGGCGAGGTCCATGGCGACGCCGGCCGCCCACAGGCCGAGCGCCCGGTGCGCGTCGACCACCACGCACGGCCCGAGGTCCCGGGTGATCTCGGGCTCGGCCGCGGGGTCCACTCTGGACTCCTCGAGGAGTGGAAGGTACAGGCGGGTCAGGTTGGCAAGGCCGTGCGAGCCAACCCCGGTGAGATCGCCGTGGCACAGCGCCGCGGCCGCGGCGGCGGCCCGTGGTTCGGGCAGGCCGTGGCCGGCGAACACCGCGGTGGTGAGGTCGAGCAGGTTCTCGTACGCGACCCGGATCGTCGTGGCGGGCGTGATCGACGCCGTCATCGTGCTCCTTTTCCTTGTACCGTCCGGTCCTCGGCGAAACACCGGAGGACGCCGGCGACCGCGTCGGCGAACCGCTCCAGCTCCGCCAGCCCGGCGTACTCGCCCACGGCATGCGCGTTGTTGGCGGCTAGCGAGCCCGGCCCGAGGACCACCGTGGACACGTCGGGCCGGCCGTGCAGCCAGATTGCGTCGCAGGTGAAGGCCGGTTCGTCGGCTGGCCATGGCACGATGCCGGCGCGGTCGAGCAACCGGACGCACCAGGGGTCGGCGCCGTGCAGTGCCGGCAGGCCGCGCTTGTGCCATTCGAGCGTGGTCACCGCGGGGGCGTCCGCCGCGGTGCGCGCGAACGCCTCGACGGCCCCGAACCGCTCCGCGAAGGCCGCGATGCCCGCCCGCAGGGCCGCGTGCACCGCCGACTCCAGGCTCTCGCCGGCCGCGGTGGTGGGATACGCCAGGTTCAGCAGCAACGCCCCGCTGCCGTAGACGCGGTTGTGCATGAGCCCGGTGTGCAGCCCGGCCACGCAGAGCCGGTCCTCGCCACCGGTGCCCGCCAGCGCCAGCGCGAGGTGCTGCGCCAGGAATCCCAGGAGGACGGTCGCGTTGTGGCCGGCTTCCGGCCGGTCGTCGACGGCGTCGGCGCCTCGCACCCGGACGCAGGCGGTCATCGCGGCCGTGGCACGGGTGAGGTAGCGCAGGCCGGTCGGTTCGCAGAACACGTTGAGCCGCCCGTAGTGACCCGCCTCGACCAGTGGCCTGGTGCCGATCGTGCCCATCGCCCCGCCTTCCTCGCCGGACACGGCCTGGACCAGCACGCCGACGTCGCGGCCGATCGCCGGTTCCGCGGCGACGGCGGCGCGGATGCCGGCCAGCAGCGCGACCGCGGGTCCCTTCGCGTCGATGGCGCCGCGGCCGGTGAACCGGCGGCCGTCGAACGCGACCGGCTCGACACCGGCCACCGTGTCGAGGTGGACGTTGAACATGACCGTCGAGCGGGCCGGCAGTCGCGGCCCGAGCCGCAGGACCAGGCTCGGCTGTGCGTCGAGGAAGTCCGGCCGCTCGGCCGCGGCGTGGCGCACGGCGAGCGGGACGTCGTCCCGGCAGGCCCATTCCGCACTCGCCGGGCCGTGGTGGATGATCGCCATGCCGAGCCGGGCGGCCGCGTGCGCGTAGCGGCGCTGGGCCGACCACAGCTGGGCCGGCGGGCCGTCTTCCAGTGGGTTGACGGTGGGCAGCTCGAGCAGGTGCAGCAGCAGGTCTCGCTCGTGGTCGAGCAGCGGGACGCGTGCGTCGCTCATCGGATGCGCCCCGCGAGGACCTCGTCGTGGACCAGTGTGGACAGAGCGCGGCCGGCGGCGACGAACGGGCCGGGACCGCCCACGACCCGCCCCTGATGCGGCACGGTGGCGAGGTGCGGCTCGATCGACACCGAGCCGCGGTAGCCATGGTCCAGCAGCAGGCGCAGGCAGTCGGCCACGCGTGCGTCGCCCTCGCCGGGCAGCGTGTAGACCGTGCGGCCCTCCCCGCCCGTCGCGTCCTTCACGTGCACGTGAACGACGTGCTCGACGACGGCGGTGAGCAGGTCGAGAGCCGAGTAGCCGTGCGCGACCCCGTTGCCGGTGTCGAACAGCAGCCCCAGCGCCGGGCTCGCCACGGCGTCGAGCAGGTCGAGCGCGCGTTCGGCGCTGGCTCCCGCCCAGCCCGCGCAGTTCTCGTGCAGCAGGACCACCTCGGCCAGCTCAGCCCGGTCGGCCAGCCGCCGGATCCGTTCGACCACCCGGCGCCGCCAGTCGCGCTCGCCGAGCCCGGCGTTCGGGTACGACATGATCCGCACGTACCGGCAGCCCAGCAGCGTGCACCGGCGCAGCAGGACACGCAGCTCGGCGACGTCCGTCTCGAACGAGTCGGTGATCGTCCGCGCCCAGTTGCCGATGCGGGAGTCGACACACACCACAGACAGGCCGGCGGCGGCGACCGCGTCGGCGACCCGGCGGAAGGCCTCCTCGCTCAGGTCGGCCACCGCGATTCCGTCGACGGTCCGCAGCTCGATCGCGGGCCAGCCCAATGTGGACAGTGCGGCCAGCTGGTCGCTCAGGCGGGAGCCGGCCTCGTCGCCGATGCCGGCGAACGTGATCACCGGGGTCGGCTCAGCGGACACCGTGCTCCGTCCGGCCGGCCGTCGCGAGGCGCTCGACACCGGCGTGCGACTTCGCCGCGGTGAGCACCCGCACCACCTCGGCGGCCAGCTCGAGGTCGGCCGGACGCACGTCGCCGGGCTCGGCGAAGCCACGGTAGGCGTCGAGCAGGAAGGTGCCGAGCGAGTCGTCGGGAAGCACGGCGTGCTCGAACCCGCCGCCGGTCGAGACCGCCAGCTGGGCATGGTCGTCGTCGGCGCCGATCGCGTAGTGACCGGTGGCGGTGCCCTGCTCGAAGCGCAGCGTGACGCGGCGTTCCCGAACCGGGGCGGCCAGGTCCGACCTCAGCCGGGTGTCGACACCGGTCGCGTGCCGCAGCCGCACCTCGGCACCGCCCATGTGGGGTGCGCGCCGACCGTCGAGGACCAGGTCGGTGCAGCTCGCCGCGGTCACCTCGGCGCCGCCGGCCAGGTACAGCGCGACACCGACGGAGTGGGGGAGCTCGACGTCGAACGCGGTCGGATGGCAGGCGGCGGCGAGGGATCGGCGGAACCGCGGCTTGCTCTGGACGACGGACAGTGAGCGCAGCGGCCCGAGCCGGCCGCCGCGGACCAGGCGGACCAGGCGCCGGGTGAGCGTGCTCGCCAGCCACGGCGCGACGACGGCCAGCCGCAGCCCGTGGTGTTGGCGCAGCCGGAGGATCTCGGCGAGGTCGTCCTCGTCGACGGCCAGCGGCTTCTCGACGACGATGTTCCGGAAGCCGCACGCGGCGAGCTCGGTGAGGATGCGCACCCGGGTAGCGGGCGGGGTGCAGACGTGGGCGACGGTGTGGCCGGGGTCGAGCAGCCGCGCGGCCTGCTCGACGGTGGCGGTCCAGGTCAGCTCGGCGGTGCCCGGTCCGGCGGGGTCGCACCCGATGATCGGCCCGTCGGTGATCAGGCCGGGCGCCGTGCGGCGCAGCCGGAGCAGGACGGGCAGATGCAGGTGCGCGCCGGACCGGCCGAGGCCGATGACGAGTGACCGCATGCGCCTCCTTTCGGATTAACCGAATGCCCCAGCGAATTCATTGGGACGCCGACATTTCCGCGTCCGGTGCAGAGTGTCAAGGCGCGGTCGACACCGTCGCCAAAAAGGGTGAACTCTCCGGTCGATGTCCAGGAACCGGAGTCGCTGCGCCCCGCGGTTCGTGCTAAGAGTCGATGCGACCGATGCAGACCGATGTCACGAGCGGAAGTGGGGAGCGGCGGAGTTGCCCGGAAATGTGACGATCCCATTCTTCTCGCAATCCAACACTTTCGCGGAGTTGTGGCCGGATATCAGCCGCCAGGTCGCGGACGTCATTCGTGGCGGAAAGTACTCGCACGGCCACAAGGTCGCCGAGTTCGAGACCGCGCTGGCCGACTACACCGGCGCGAAGCACGTGGTCGCGGTGAACAGCGGCACGGACGCCCTCGTGCTCGCGCTGCGCGCGACCGGGCTGCGCCGAGGCGAGCGGGTGATCGTGCCGGCGTTCAGCTTCGTCGCGTCGGCGTCGTCGGTGGTGCTGGCCGGCGGCCGCCCGGTGTTCGCGGACATCGAGCCGGACAGCTACGCCATCGACCCGGCCGCGGTGGCCGCCGCGGTCACACCGAACTGCGGTTTCGTCATGCCCGTGCACCTGTTCTGCCAGCCGGCAGACATCGCCGGCATCGCCGAGGTGGCGCGGCGGCACGCGCTGACGGTGGTCGAGGACAGCGCCGAGGCGATCGGCATGCGATGGGACGGCGTGCACGCCGGGCTGCTCGGCCGGGCCGGCGTGCTGTCGTTCTTCCCGACCAAGACGCTGGGTGCGATCGGCGACGCGGGAGCGGTGCTCACCGACGATCCGCGGCTGGCCGAGACCGCCGGGGCGCTGCGTCACCACGGCCGGTTCGGCCGCACCATCGACAATTTTCCCGGCATTTCCAACGCCACCGGGATCAGCGGGCTGAACAGCAAGATGGACGATATCCAGGCCGCGGTTCTGCTGTGCAAGCTCGCTCGACTGGACACCGACATAAAACGCAGGGCGACGCTGGCCGAGGCATACTCCGAGCGATTGCGAGATATTCCCGGCATACTCCGCCTGCCCACCTCGACGGCTCGCGGTGTGCCCACGACCGACGTTTCCTACGTGTACGTCATCGAGGTGGACCGGCGGGACGAGCTGGCCGATTACCTGGCCGGCGAGGGCATCGGGACGGAAACCTACTATCCCGTGCCGCTGCACCTGCAGCCGTGTTTCGCGGACCTCGGCCATTCGCCGGGCGAGTTTCCCGTCG
This sequence comes from Actinophytocola sp., assembly GCF_050699935.1. Classification (NCBI taxonomy): domain Bacteria; kingdom Bacillati; phylum Actinomycetota; class Actinomycetes; order Pseudonocardiales; family Pseudonocardiaceae; genus Actinophytocola; species Actinophytocola sp. The sequence goes on along the minus strand of NZ_JBOHGB010000006.1, from coordinate 119,102 downwards.
CGGAACGAGCGTGCCGGCACACCCTCGCCCTGCCGCTGTACCCGGACCTCGACCTCGCGAGCGTCGACGCCGTGTGCGACGCGATCGCCCGCTTCTACAACGGGCGGCCGTCGTGACCGCGGGCCTGCTGCCGTTCTTCCCGCCGGACCTGTTCGACGCCGACCGGGAGGTGCTGCTCGACGTCGTCCGCGAGGTGGGGCTCGCGCCCGAGCAGCGGTTCATCCTCGGCGAGCACACCGCGCGCTTCGAGCGGCTGCTCGGCGAGTGGCTCGTCGAGACCGCACGGGACGGCGCGGTCACCAGCGCGGTCGACGTCGTGGCGTGCGGGAGCGGGACCGCGGCGCTCGGCATGGTGTTGCACGCGATGGGCGTGCGCCCGGACGTCGAGGTCGTGGTGCCCGCGTTCGGCTGCGCGCCGCTCGCGGCGACCGTGGTCAATCTCGGCGCCACCCCGGTGTTCGCCGACATCGACCCGCACACGATGGTGGCCGACCCGGGCGAGGTCGAGCGGTTGGTCACCGACCGCACGGCCGCGATCGTCCCGGCGCACCTGTTCTCCGTCATGGCCGACATGCCGCGGTTCCGGGAGATCGCGGCGCGCCACGGCGTGCGGCTGGTCGAGGACTCGGCGGTGGCCCAGGGCGCGGTGCTCGCGGGCCGCCCGGCCGGCTTGTGGGGCGACGCGGGCCTGTTCTCGTTCGTCCAGGTCAAGACGTTCGGCATGCCGGGGGAGGGCGGCGTCGTGGTGACCCAGGACCCCGAGCTCGGCCGTGCCGTCCGGATGCTGCGCAACCACGGTCAGGACGGCACCCGCCGGTTCGTCCACCACCGCATCGGCTACAACAGCCGGTTCGACGAGCTCCAGGCGGCGTTCCAGCTCCACCGGCTGCCGACCCTCGCGGCACGGCTCGAACGGCGGGCGCGGATCGCCGAGTACTACACCGCGCGGTTCGCGGAGCTGCCCGGGATCGTGCCCCCGCCCGACGGCCGGGACGGCCGCGCCTACTACGTGTACTCGCTGCTCGCCACGCACCGGGACGAGCTCCGCGACCACCTCGCCGGCCGGGGGATCGACTCGCACGTCTACTACCCGGCGCCGCTGCCGCGCCAGCCGGCGTTCGCCCGCCACGCGCCGCCCGGCCGGCGCTGGCCGCACGCCGAGCACGCCGCGGCGCACACCCTGGCCGTCCCGGTCTACCCGCACCTGACCGACGCCCAGGTCGAGCACATCGCGGACGCGGTCACGGAGTTCGCGCGCCGCTGAACGCAGGTCCCGCCCGAGAGAAGGAGAACCACGTGCGGCCACGTACGGACAGGCCGGTCCTGGAACCGGTTCCGCCGCCGAGGCGGGCCACCCCGAGCCCGGCGGAGATCGAGGCGGAGTGGCGCCGGCGCTCGGCACGCCCGGGGCTGGCCAGGGTGATGCGCGCGTCCCAGCCGGACGCGCTGGCGGACTGCGTCACCGCGGCGACTCGGAGACTCGTCGCCGGGCACCTGCGGGCCGCCGCCTCGATGCTGGGCCGGCCGGTCCGCTCCGCGCTGGAGATCGGCTGCGGCATCGGCCGGCTCACGCCGACGATCGCCGCGCGCGCGGAGCGGGTGCTCGCGGTCGACCTGACCGCGGAGATGCTGGCCGAGGCCCGCCTCGCCTGCGCCGGGTCGTCCAATGTGGAGTTCCTGCGCTGTCCGGTGCAGCGGCTGCCCTTCGAGCGGTCCACGGTGGACGTCGCGGTGTGCGTGTGGGTGCTCATGCACGTGCTCGACGACGACGAGCTGGCCGCCGCGTGCCGCGCGATCGCCCGGTCCACCCGCTACCTCACGCTCGTCGAGTACGAGTACGCCGCGGTCCCGGTCGGGCGGTTCTCCCGGCTGCGGACCGTCGACGAGTACCTCGCGATGCTGCCCGGTGCGGAGCTGGTCGAGTGCCGCGAGCTGGGCTACGGCGGCGACCGCTCGTTCGCCGCGCTGATCGCGCTGGGGCGATCGTGACCGCGCTCGAGACCACGCGGAGCACGTGGCGGGCCTACGCGCGGCTGGCCAAGCTCGACGTGTTCGACTACTACCTCAGCGCCGTGCTGGTGTGGACGCTGCTCGCACCCGCGGCGCGCCTGGACGACCAGACGCTCGGCGTGCTCGTCGTGTTCGGAGTGGGCGAGGTGCTGCTGATGGCCGGGCTGGTCGCGCTCGACGACCTGACCGGGTACCGGGACGGCAGCGACCTGGTCAACTACGGCCCGGACGCCCCGGCCCGGCGGGCGCTCCGCAAGCCCCTGCTGGCCGGTACGCTGACCGAGGCGCAGGTGGTGCGCTTCGCCGTCGTGACAACGGTTCTCGGCGCTCTACTGTGGACGGTGGCGGTCGTGGCGGCGCCGCACCGGCCGGCCTGGGCGCTGGTGCTCACCGCGGTCACGCTCGTGCTGTACCCGCAGTACTCATGGGGGCTGCGGCTGAGCTACCGCGGGTTCCAGGAGCTGTACATCGCCGCGCTCGGGTGGGCGCTCGTGCTCGCCCCGTACGGCCTGCTCGCCGGGGACGTGCCCGGTTTCGTCGTGGTGCAGGCGCTGCTCTTCGGGCTCGGGCCGCTCCTGTTCGGGGTGTACTCGAACACCAACGACATCGCCGGCGACCGGCGGGTGGGCCGCCCGACGGTCGCCGTGCTCACCACGCCGCGGGGCAACGCCCGATTCATCGCGGCCGTGTCGCTCGTGGAGCTGCTGCTCATCGCCGGTGCGCCGCTGGCCGGTGCGCCGTGGTGGTTCCCGCTGGCGATGCTGCCCACGATCCTGTTGCGTGCCAACCAGTACGCGCTGTGCTTCCGGCGCCGCGACATCCTCCGCGCGCGCCGGCTCGGCATCTGGATCCACCGCGTCACCGTCGTCGCGCTGCTGGCCGTGAACCTGGTGGGAGGCCACTGATGGAGCCGGATCTCGACGTCGCGGTCGTCGGTGCGGGGGTGGCCGGGTTGTCGCTGGCCTACCGGCTGCGCCGCACCGGCCTGACCGTCGCGGTGCTCGAGGCCGCCGGGCACGTCGGCGGCCGGATGGCGAGCTTCCGCCATGCCGGGTACACGGTGGACACCGGGGCCGAGCAGGTGCCGGCCCACGGCTACGAGCAGACCTGGCGGCTGCTGCGAGAGCTGGGTGTGCCGCACGGCGAGGTCCCGCGGGTCGGCGGCCCGATCGCGGTGTGGCGGGACGGCCGGGCTCACGCGGGCGTCGCGGACCCGCGCGGCCTGCTCACCGGGGCCGGGCTGTCCCCGCGCGCCCGGCTCGACCTGGCGCGGCTGCTCGCCGGTGCGGCCCGCCGCCGGGCGCTGTTCGACCCGGACCGGCCGGAGGACACACCGGTCGGCCTGGCCACCGTCGCCGAGCTCGCCGCCGGGTACCACCCGGACGTCGGCGACTACCAGCTCGCGCCGGTCGTGTCGACGTTCTTCGGCTGGGATCCGGCACGATCGGCGGCGGCCCCGTTCCTGGCCCTGATGCTCGCGGCCGGCCCGGCCGCCACCTGGCGCACCTACGCCGACGGGATGGACACCCTCGCCCGGCGACTGGCCGAGCACGTCGACGTGCGGACCGGCGTCGCCGTCCGCGAGGTGGTGGCCGGCACGGACACCGCGCTGGTGCACACCGACGGGGAGACGCTCACCGCCCGGTCGGTCGTGCTGTGCGTGCCGGCACCGGTCGCGGCCGGGCTGTACGTGAACGCGCCGGCGGGGGAGCGCGAGTTTCTGTCCGCGTGCGGCTTCACCCCGATGCTCAAGGTGAGCTGCCTACTCGACCGGCCGCTGTCGCCCACCTCGCGCCGGCAGCTGTACGCACTGCTCGTGCCGGCCGTTGAGCGGGGCCCGGACGATGCGCTCGGCGGGCTCCTCGCCGACCACGTCAAGCATCCGAGCCGGGCGCCGGCAGGCGGTGGCCTGCTCACCCTGCTCGCGGCGCCGGCCGCGCTCCCGGAGTTGCTCGACGCGCCGGACGACGAGGTGGTGCGGGCGCTCACCGGTGCGGCCGAGCGCTATGTGCCGGGCCTCGCCGGTGCCACCGTGGCGAACTTCGTGCACCGCTTCCGGCACGGCCTGCCGGAGGCCACGCCGGCCGCTTTGGCGCTGCGCCGCGGTTTCCTCGCCCGCCCCGTGCGGTCGGTGGACTACGCCGGTGACTGGATGATGTTGCGACCCAGCAGCGAGGGCGCGATCCGTGCGGGCGCCATGGCGGCTGCCCGAGTCGCCAGGCTCGACAGGCGAAAGGTATCGGTATGAAGCCGTCCGACATGGGCACGCTGATCGAGGAGTGCGCCGATCGGGGCGCGCGCACGACGGTGCACCTCGACCGGCCGTTGGACATCGCGCCGGCCGGCGGCGTCGACTACGACCTCCCGCGCCTGGCCGGGCTCGTCCGCTCGGCGTCGGGCTGGCTCGCCGCCACCGGTGCCCGGCCCGGCGACCGGGTGGCCATCCACAAGGCCAACCACTGGGACAGCGTGCTGCTCGCCTGCGCGGCCGTGCGGATCGGCGCGCTCCCGGCGCTGATCTCCGCGTACCTGCCGGCGGAGACCGCGCAGATCCTGCTCAAGCGGCTGGACCCGGCCGTGCTGGTCACCGACCGCGGCACGGTCGTGGCGGCCAGGGATGCCGGGACCGACCTGACCGCGCTGGCCCGCCGCACGCTCTGCCTCGACGACCCGGGGCCCGCGGCGAACGTCCTGACCCTGGCCGACGTCCGCGGGCACGACGCGCCGCCCGCGTACCGCCGGCACGACGACGAGCCCCTGGTGGTGAACCACACCTCCGGCACGACCGGTGTGCCCAAGCTCGTCGTGCACTCGACCGAGACGCTCGTGCGCCGCCTCGCCCGGTTCGAGGCCGTGCGCTGGCCGCTGCTCGGGGTCCGGACGAGCGACACGGTGGTGACCGCGGGCTCGTTCGCGCACGGGCGGCTGTTCTGCTGGACCGCGAGCGCGCTGTGCCTGGCGCCGCGGAAGATCGGCATCGTCACCGACTTCGAACCCGCACGCGCGGAGCCGTTCCTGCGCGCGCACCCACCGTCCACTCTGGAGGCACTGCCGTCGGTGTTCGTCCGCTGGCGGTCACTGACCGCCGGTGCGGCCAACCCCTTTCGCGAGGTCCGCCTGTACGCGAGCACCTACGACGCGATGCACCCGCCCGTCGTGCGGGCCTTCCTCGCCGCGTCGGCGCGCCGGTTCCCGGTGTGGCTGCAGGGCTGGGGGCAGACCGAGACCGGCCCGCTCACGTTCCGCTTCCTGACCCGCCGCTCGGTCGCGCGGGTGGGGGAGCGGCACCCGACGACGCGCGACCTCGGCCGGCCGATCCCGGGGCGGGTCGCGATGCGGGCGGTCGACCCGGACACGTTCGAACCGGTACGGCCGGGGGAGCCCGGCCTCCTGCTGGCGCGTACGAGGGCGCGGTGCCTCGGCTACGTCGGGGAGCAGGAGCGATGGACGGCGAAGGTGTCCGGCGAGTGGTGGAACACCGGCGACGTCGGCTCGATCGGCCGAACCGGGGACATGCGGCTGCTGGACCGCGAGGTCGACACCGTGCCCGAGCTGAGCTGCCTGGAGACCGAGGACGTGATCGAGGACCGCCTGGCCTCGGTGCTCGAGTGCGTGGTGCTCGGCGCGACCGGACGGCGTCCGCTGCCGGTGGTGGTCACGGCGGACGGGCGGCTCGACCCGGTGGCCTGGCGGGAGTCGGTGGCCGACCTGCCCGCGCTCGCCGAGCCGGTCCCGATGACGTGGTCCGACGTGCCGCGCACCGCAACCGGCAAGGTTCGCCGGACCGAGCTCGCGGACCGGCTGCTCGACGCCGCCGACCGTCCCGGCCCGGGCAGGTGGACATGACCCTGGCCGCGCCCGCCTACGTGTTCGGCGGGGGAGACGCACGCGAGCAGCATCGCCTGCTCGCCGCCGCGTACGACCCGATGACCCTGCCGAGGCTTGCGGAGACCGGTGTGGACGGTGGCTGGCGGTGCCTGGACGTCGGCACCGGCGGCGGCACGGTCGCCGGCTGGCTCGCCCACCGCGTGGGCCCGGCCGGTGCCGTGCTGGCCACCGACCTCACCCCCGTGACACCGTCCGTGACGAGGCACGACATCACCCGTGATCCCTTGCCGGACAACGCCTTCGACCTGATCGTGGCGCGGCTCGTGCTCCGCCACCTGCCGGCGCGGGACGAGGTCCTCGGCCGCCTGGCCCGCGCGCTGCGCCCCGGGGGCTGGCTGCAGGTCGACGAGACCGACACCACCTACCAGCCGTGCCTCGCGGCTCCGGACCTGGCGCTGTACGAACGGTTCCTCGCCGCCCGGGACGCGGTGATGGCTCGGTCCGGAGTGGACGGTGATTACGGCAGGCGCGTGGCGGCGCTCATGCGGGGCGCGGGGCTGGTCGGCGTCGAGCCGGTCAGCGCCGTCGAGGTCTGGCGGGCCGGGTCGCCGGGCCTGGAGCTCCTGGCGCACACCACCGTCCGGCTGCGGGACGGGCTCGTCGCGGCGGGGATGACCGACCGGCAGCTCGCCGAGGTGCGCGAGCTGCTCGCGCACCCGTACTTCCGTGCCTCGTCGAGCGTCTTCTACTCCGTGCACGGCCGCCGCCCCGGGCAGGGCCGGCCGTGACGTCCGTCGTGGACGCCGGTTGCGGGGTCGCCGAGGGTGTCGCGGCACGCGTGCTCCGCCTGGCCGGACTCGACACGTCTACAGTGGACTGCGAGATCGGTTGGGCGGGACCGGTCCGGTTGCCGTTGCGAAGCGAGGACGACGTGCAGGCGGCGTGCGGGATCAGCCACGTGCACGGCCGCCGCTACGGCCGGCCGACCGCGCTCGCCGTCGACTACGCCTCGGTCGCCACCGGCGTGCTCGCCGCCCAGGGCGTGCTCGCGGCCTGGCTCGCCACCTCCCGGGGCGTACCGGTACGCCGAGTGTCGACATCGGTGGCGCAGGCGGCACTGCTGTCGGTCGCGCAGTACCTCGCCGCCGCGACCGCGGGCGACGAACCGGGCGAACCCGGTGGCCCGCCGTTCACGTCCGCCGACGGGGTCCGGTTCGAGATCGAGACGCTGGCCGCGGAGGACTGGCAGCGGTTCTGGGCCCGGATCGGCGCCGACCCGGCCGCGATCCGCGGCGGGTGGCGGCCCTTCCAGCACCGGTTCGCCACCGCCACCTGCCCGCTGCCGGCCGGCCTGCACCATGCCGCCCACGCGGTGGACTTCGCGGCACTCATGGAGGTCGCGGCACGCGCGAACGTCAGCATCGTCCCGGTGGCCGACGAGTTCCCGGCGGAGCTGCCGCCGTGGCGCCGGACTCCGGTCGGTCGCCCGGCCGCCGGAGAGCTGCCAGCGGCCTGGTCGGCGACCCGGCCGCTGGACGGCGTGGTCGTCGTCGAGTCGTGCCGCCGGGTGCAGGGACCGCTCGCCGGCCACCTGCTCCGTCTGCTGGGCGCGACGGTGATCCGGATCGAGCCGCCCGGCGGCGACCCGCTGCGCGGCGTGCCGCCGGTCGTCGGCGACTGCTCGGCCCGGTTCCTCGCGCTCAACCGGGGCAAGCGCGTCGTCGAGATCGACATCACCACGGCGTCCGGCCGCCGTGAGGTGCACGAGCTGGTCGCGGGCGCCGACGTGTTCCTGCACAACTGGGCGCCAGGCAAGGCCGAGACCCTGGCGCTGGAGGCGGACGCGCTGGCCGCGACCCGCCCCGGGCTGGTCCATGCCTGGGCGTCGGGGTGGGGCGACCGGCTCGGACCCCGGCCACCGCTGGGTACCGACTACCTCGTCCAAGTCCACAGTGGACTCGCCGCACGGCTGGGCCCGGACCGGACGCCGTCGCTGATGACCCTCACCGACGTGCTGGGCGGGTTGGTGGCAGCCACGGGAGTGCTCGCCGGCCTGCTGGCCAGGGCGCGGACCGGGGTGGGGCAGCGGGTGGACTCGTCGCTGCTGTCCGCGGCGGTGCTGTGCCGTGACGCGCCCGCGACGAGCCGCGCGGAGCCAGGTGTCGACATCCGCACCGATCTCGCCGAGCTGGCCGCGGATCACCGGTTCGCCGGTGCCCTGGAGTGGGACGGCTGCTGCCTCGTGCGGGCGCCGTGGGAGTTCGGGTGACCTGGGTTTCGCGGGACGGGCTCGCCGTGCGTGACCTGGTGCCGGCGGACCTGCGCCGCCAGTGGGTCGAGCGGGGACACTGCCCGAACCGGGACCTGTACACGCTGTTCCGCGGGCACGTCGACGCGCACCCGGAGCGGGTCGCGGTGGTCGACGGCTCCGTCGACCACCCCGGCGAGCTGACCTACGCGGCACTCGACGCACGTGTGCGCCGGCTCGCCGCGACGCTCGCCGCCGCGGATCTCGGGCCCCGTGACGTCATCGCGATCCAGGTGCCGGGCGGCCGGCACGCCGTCGTCGCCGAGCTGGCCGTCGCCGCGCTCGGCGCACTCGCCCTGCCCTATCCCGCCGGACCGGGAACCCGTGACACCGTGTCGCTGCTCGGCCGCTCCCGGGCCCGAGCGGTGATCACGGGGACCGCCGACCTCGCGGCACAGGTGCGCTCGGTTCGGCACGAGCTGCCGAGGCTGCGGCAGGTACTCGTGTTCGGCCCGGCGCTGGACGGCACGCGGTCGCTGGATGAGCTGCCGACCGACTCGTCCTGGGCGCCGGAACCCGTCGACGCCGAGGCGCCGGCCCGCGTGCTCGTGTCGTCCGGCTCGGAGGCCGAGCCGAAGATGGTGGCGTACTCGCACAACGCGATGTGCGGCGGGCGGGCCAACTACCTGCGCGCGGTGCGCGGCGCGAACCCGAGGGACCTGGTGCTCGTGCCGCTGGCGTCGTCGTTCGGCTCGTTCGGTGTGCCGTCGACCATCGCCGCCCACGGTGGAACCCTCGTGCTGGCCGGCACTTTCGGCACCGCGGGGGCACTGCGCACGATCACCCGGCACCGGCCGGCCCACGTGTTTGCCGTGCCGACGATGCTGCGCCGGATGGCCGAGGCGGCACCGTCGCCGGGGGAGGACCTCTCGTTCCTGCGTGCGGTCGTGGCCAGCGGGGCCGACCTGCCCGCCGCGACGGTCGAGGCCTGCCGGCGGCGGTTCGGGTGTCCGGTGATCAACGTCTACGGGTCGTCGGACGGTGTCAACTGCCACACCCGTACGCCGGGAGACGGGGTTGGGGTGCCGGACCCGGCGGTCGCCGACGTCCGCGTGATGGACGGGGAGATCCAGGCGCGCGGTCCGATGACGCCGCTGTGCTACGTCGGTTCCGCCGAGCTCGACGCCAGGTACCGGCTGCCCGGCGGCTGGGTGCGCACGGGGGACCGCGGCGCGTTCGACGAGCGCGGCACCCTGCACGTGATGGGGCGGCTGCGGCAGGTGGCCGTCCGGGGCGGCCAGAACATCAGCCTGGCCGAGGTCGAGCGGCACCTCGGCACCCACCCGGCGGTCGCCGAGGTGGCCTGCGTGGCGGTCGCCGACCCCGACCTCGGCGAGCGGGTGTGCGCATTCGTCCAAACGCGACGGTCCGGGCCGACGCCGACCCTGGCCGAGCTCGTCGGCTTTCTCGAACGCACCCGCGGGCTGGAACGCCGAAAGCTGCCCGAGCACCTGGTGATCGTGGCCGAACTACCGCTCGGCCCGACGGGAAAGGTCTGCCGGCGCACGCTCGCGGACCGATCCACCGCGATTTTGGGAGGGCGTGAGGCCGCGGTCACCTGATCACCGGCTCGGTGCCCGGCGTGCCTTGAGGACGATGTCGTTGACGTGACCGGAGCCCGGCGGTGCGGGTGAGACACGCGGCCGGGTCTCGTCGACCTGGACGGTCCAGGTGTCGTCCAGCAGCTTGGCGATCTCGTCCGGCCGGTAGAAGTCGTCCGGGTCGATCGCCGGGTCCGGGTCGTGGTGGTGGCGCGTGCCGTCGAGGTCATGCCCGGCCACGAGCAGCGTCCCGCCGGGCGCGACCGCGGCGAGCAGGGCGCGCAGTGCGGCGGGTGCGGTGCGGGGGAGCGGGAAGTAGAGCGCCGACACGAGGTCGAAGGCACCGGCCGGCGGCCCGTACCGGGTGACGTCGCCGTGCGTCCAGCACACCGAGACGTCGCCGGCCGCGGCCGCCGCCCGCTCGAGCGCGACCCGCGAGATGTCCACGGCGGTCACGAGCCAGCCGCGACCGGCGAGCCACAGCGCGTCGGCGCCCTCGCCGCAGCCGAGGTCGAGTGCCTGACCGGGCGACAGGTCGGCGACCTCCGCGACCAGCACGCCGTTCGGCGCACCGCTCCAGAGCTGGTCCTGCTCAAGGTACCTGTCGTCCCAGAACCGTTGGTCCATGACGCACACGATGACCGTCGCCCGGCGACTCGGCAACATTCGTTGCCAAGATGGCAATGGCCCGTGGCTCGCGACACCCGCCAGCTGAAGCTGGCTCGACCATTCGAGCGGGTCCGCTGAGCCGGGCGGTGCTCACCCACATGTCAGTCGCGGACGAGCTGGCGCGCGATCGAGGTGATGTCGCTGTTCTCCTGCAGCCGATGGGTGTCCGCCAGCAGGCGCTCGCGCGCCGGCTGGGACAGCACCCGAGCGGACAGGCGGAGGAACTTCTCGTCGAGCTCGGCCGGGGTCTGCTCGCGGAGGTTGCGGACGGTCGCCTGGAGCGAGCGGCCCGAGCGGAGCCGCACGGTCACCCGTGCGCCGCGCGGCCGGGTGGCCTGGAAGTCCTGCTCGATGTCGTCGTCGATGTGCAGCCGCACCCGCTCGCTCAGCGCGCGGATCGCCGGGTCGTGCAGGTTGTCCGGTGTGTACTCGTCGATGCCCGCGCCGCCGGTCACCAGGTGCAGCGCGACGCTGAAGTTGGCGCTGAACTGCGCGTCCGTGAGGTCCCTCGGGTCCCGGATGCGGCCGACGATGTCGTGGTAGGCGTGGCTGTTCGTGCCCACCACGACCTCGTCGACCTCCTCGACCGCGAAGTCGTGTGACACTCGGATGCGTTCCAGTGCCTCGGACATCGGCTGGATGTAGCCGTCCTGCGCGTAGATCTTGTAGTGCGCGTCGAGGAACTCCCACGTCCGCCCGAGGTCGCGGGTCAGCGCCGCGGCGGACTCCGTGTCCACGTCGAACGCCCGGAACAGCCCGCACCCGTCGTCCAGCATGGACTCCGGGCCGGTGAGTCCGGCCTCCGCGAGCAGGGCCGCCCGGATCCCGCCCGCGGCCGCCGCGCCGCCGAACGTCCGCTTCAGGTGGCCCCGGCCCTGGGGCGGCGCCTCCGTGGACCCGATGACGTGCCTCGCCGCCCCCGCCAGCGCCTGGGCACACGTGTCCTCGTCGAACCCGCTCAGCACCGCCACCACCGCGGCGGCACCGAGCGCACCCGCCGTCCCGGTCGCGTGCCCGCCGCGCCGTGTACGCCCGTGCCTGATCGCGAGGCCGACCCGGACCATCAGCTCGCACCCCACGGCCAGTGCCGTGATCACGTCCCGGCCGTCGCTGCGGTGGCGCTCGCCGATCGCGAGCGCGGTGGGCACGGCGACGCAGCCGACCTTGACCCCGGTACGCGCGTGGTTGTCGTCCAGCTCGAAGCCGTGCGCGAAGGAGCCGTTGACGAACGCGGCGCCGGCGGCGGGGATCTTCCCGCCGTGGTTGACGACCGTGCTCTCCGGCGTGCCGCCCTCGGCCGCCGCCACCCGGTGGACCAGCGACGACCACGGCAGCGTGCTCGCGGCGAGCTGCACGCCCCACGAGTGGCGGGCGAGCTCCTTGGCCTTCGCGACGACCTCCGCCGGCAGCGCGGCGAAGGTCGTGCCGGTCGCGAACCGGGCGAGCGTCCGGATCCGGGACACGGCGCTACTCGGCGGTCAGCATCTTGAGCAGGATCGGCGTCAGCCGGTCGCACAGGTCGCGCACGGCCCGCTCGCTCGACGCGGTGAGCCACACCGGGACACCGTTGATCGCGCCGTACAGGCAGCGCCGGACGAGGTCCGGGTCGTCGCAGACGAACTCGCCGGTGCGCAGCCCGTCCTCGATGACGTCGCGGAAGAACTTGTCGTGCTCGCTACGCATGCGCTTGACCTGCGCACGGTACGCGTACGGCCACTTGAGACGCTTGGTGAACAGCTCGGACACGTGCGGGTAGTCCAGCGTCACGATGAGCAGGTGCTCGAGCACGAGCTGCTCGAGCCGGACGCTCGCGGGGGAGTCCTCGTACTTCTCGAGCACCCGCCGCATCCGGGTGGCCGCGTCCTCGGCGACCCGGTCGAGGCACGACGTCAGCAGCTCCTCCTTGCTGCTGAAGTAGTGGTAGAGGCTCGCCTTGGTGAGGTCGACCTTGTCGGCGACCTCCTCCAGGTTGATGCTGTCGTATCCCTTGTCCCGCAGGACTTCGTTCGTCGCGGCGAGGATCTCGTCGATCTTCTTGTTGCGCTTGCGCTCGAGCCTGCTGATCGGCGGCGGCTCCACCTGCTGCGTCATCGTGGTTCCCCATTCTGCTGGTCGCTGTCGGGCGCCCGGGTGAACAGGCATCTTGACAGTCTCGACAGAGTAGTCAATATTCTACTCCCAAGGCGAATATGCGTGAGATGGGGTTGAGATGCCCACTGCGTCAGACGGTCGGGAAGCCGCCCTCGTCGACTTTCTCGCCCACCTTCGATTCGACGACCTGCCCAAGGAGACCGTCGACGGCGCGCTCGCGGTGATCCTGGACCACCTGCTGTGCGCCGACCTCGGGATGGACCAGCCGTGGGTCCGCCTGCTGGAGGCCCAGCTCCGCGACGAGCTCGGCGAGTGGTCACCGGCGCCCGCCACCCCGACCGCGGCGATCTACGGGACGGCCGACCGGGTGCCGGCCCGGGTCGCCGCACTGGTCAACGGCACCGCGAGCCATGGTCTGGAGCTGGACGACATCTACCACCCCGGACTCATCCACCCGGGCTCGTGCGTGGTGCCGGCGGCGATCGCGACGGCGGCCGGGCCGGCCAGCGCCGAGCGCGGTGGGCGGGACCTGGTCACGGCCGTGGTCGCCGGGTACGAGGCGATCCGCCACATCTGCGCCGCGGTGGGCACCAGGCACAGCTACCTCGGGTTCCACAGCACCGGGACCATCGGACCGTTCGGCGCCACGGTCGCCGCGGGCCGGATGGTCGGGCTCGACGCCGCCGGGCTGGCGAACTCGATCGGGATCGCCGCGTCGTTCGGCGCCGGGATCAAGGCGTTCCAGAACGGCCCCGGGATGATCAAGCGGGTGCACGCCGGCCGGGCGGCCGAGTCCGGGCTGCTCGCCGCGGGGCTCGCCGGCCGTGGCTTCGAGGGACCCGACGGCGCGCTCGCCGGCCGGTTCGGCTTCGTCGAGGTGTGGGGCGAGGAGTCCGAGAGGGACGCCGACCGGCTGGCCGCCGGTCTGGGCGAGGACTTCATCGTCGAGAAGGACGTCTACATCAAGCCGTTCTCCACCTGCGGCGCCATCCACGGCGTGCTCCTCGCCGCGGCCGACGTGCGCCGGGAGCTCGGCGACCGGGTCGGCGAGCTCGAGCGGGTCGTCGTGGGCAGCGCGCGGCGGGTCGCGGAGCAGAACGCGATCGACACGCCGACCGACCCGATGACGGCCCAGTACAGCGTGCAGTACGGGGTGGCGCTCGCCCTGCTGGGCGAGATCGACGACCTGCGACGGTTCCAGGACCCGGGCACCTACGGCGATCCGCGGGTGCGCGCGCTGATCGACCGCACGAAGGTGGAGGTGGACCGGCGGGCCGAGGAGGCGTACGTGCGCACCACCGACGGCCGGGTCACCTGCGTGCTGCGCGGCGGCGAGCGGTTCGAGGTCTACCGGTCCGCCGGCCCGGAGGTGAGCTCGGGCTTCGGGACCGTCGAGGCGAAGTGCCACCGCCTGTGGGAGCGGCGCCGGACTCCCGAACAGCGCCAGAACGTCGTGCACGCGGTGCTCGGCCTAGCCGATGACGGACCCGTCGCCGACATCGTCACCGCGCTCGCACCGACCGCATGAGCACCGGCGGGAGCCCGTTCGGGATCGGAGAACCCATGACCACAACCGAAGTCGCCGACATCGTCGTCGTCGGGTTCGGCGGTGCCGGCGCGGCCGCCGCGATCACCGCCCACGACCACGGCGCCAGTGTGCTGGTACTGGAGAAGGCCGAGGACGGAGGTGGCAGCACCGGGGTGTCCGGCGGGAACATCCGGCTCATCAACGATACGGGTGGGGCCGTCGAGCACTTCTCCGCGCTCGTCGGAGCGGGCACGCCGCGCGAGTCGGTCGAGGCGTACGTCGCCGGCCTTGGCGAGCTCATCGGCTGGCTGGCCGAGTGCGGCGCCGAGCTGGTCCCGCACGACCAGTACTCCGACCAGGCACTCGCCGTGGTCCGGCCGGGCAGCGCCTTCCCGGACGTGCCACACGCCGAGGCACTGGGCTCGCGGGTGCAGGTCGCCCGCGCGCCCGGTGTCACCGGCGGCGAGGCGATCTGGGAGGTGTTGTCCCGCAACGTCATCAAGCGCGACATCCCCGTCCGCTACCACGCCCGCGTGGAACGCCTGTGCTGGAACGACTCGCACGACCGCATCGTCGGCGTGGAGGTCCGGAATGGACGGTCGACGCGGCGGGTCGAGGCGCGCCGCGGTGTGGTCCTCGCGTGCGGCGGGTTCAACTACGGCCACGACGTCCACCGGGACCTCTTCGGCACCGAGCTGCCCGCGTACTCCCGACCGGACCGCAACACCGGAGACGGCATCCGGCTCGCCCAGGACGTCGGCGCCAGCATCTGGCACCTGACGGCCATCGCCGCCCGCTTCGGCTACAAGTTCCCCGAGTACGAGGCCGGGTTCACCTGCCAACCCCCCGCGCAGGGGCTGTTCGTCACCGACCAGGACGGCCGGCGCTACTTCGACGAGGCCGGTGTGGACATGCACGCGGCCGGCCGGTGCATGCTCGAACGCGACACGAAGACCGGGCGGCTGCGGCGGATCCCGAGCTACCTGATCTTCGACGAGACCACCCGGCTCGCCGGCCCCATCTGCGTGATCACGAGCGGGAACAACCGCGGCTTCGAGTGGAGCGAGGACAACTCCGCGGAGGTCGAGCGCGGCTGGATCCAGCGGGCCGGCACGCTCGCCGAGCTCGCCACGAAGCTCGGCATCCCACCGGCCAACCTCGAGCGGACCGCGGCCGTCTACAACGAGACCGCCGTCGCGGGTGGTGACGAGTTCGGCCGCCGGCCCGAGTTCATGGAGCCGCTCGCGCCGCCCTTCTACGGCGTGGCGCTGTACCCCGTCCTGCTCAACACCCAGGGCGGACCCCGGCGGAACGCGCGCGCGGAGATCCTCGACGTGCGCGGCCGCCCCATCCCGGGCCTCTACGGGGCCGGTGAGCTCGGGTCGATGTGGGGCCCGCTCTACCCGGGCGCCGGCAACCTGAGCGAGGCGCTGATCACCGGCCGGAACGCGGTGCGCAGCGCGCTCGGCTGAGCCGCCCGCACCGCCACACGAGCAGTCGGGGTAGGAGAGCCATGTCCGCGACCAGTCAGATCGTCGAGTTCGCCCAGGACTTCCGTCCGGACGACGCGCCCGCGAGCACCTACGAGCGGCTGACCGTCCTGGTGGCCGACAACGTCGCCGCCGGCCTCATCGGCGCGCGCCAGCCCTGGCACGGCATCGTGCGCGGACAGCAGAAACACCTTGGCGGCACGGGGTCCGCCGCGTCGTTCGGCACCGGCACCCGGTTCGACCCGTCCCGGGCCGCGCTGGTCAACGGCGTGGCCATCAGCGGGTACGAGTTCGAGCACGCGCACGAGGGCGGGCACCCCGGGGCGACGGTGTTCCCGGCCCTGCTGGCGCTCGCGCAGCAACGCCGTGCCAGTACGGAGAACCTGCTCCGCGCGCTGGTCATCGGCTATGAGCTGGGCCTGCGGACCGGGCTTGGGCTGACCGCACGCGCCGAACGAGAGCGCGGGTTCCACCGGCCGGCGATCGGTGGCGTCATCGGGTCCGCGATCGGCACGTCCGTCCTGTTGGGACTGTCTGCCGAACGGATGGTGAACGCGGTCGGGATCGCCGCCTCGCACGCCTGCGGGATCATCGCGTTCACCCAGAACGGCTCGATGACCAAGCGCCTGCACCTCGGCCGGGCGAGCCAGCTGGGCCTGGAGTCCGCGCTGCTGGCGGAGGGCGGCTTCACCGGGCCAGACGCCGTCCTCGAAGGACCGTACGGGTTGCTGGCCGCGTTCTCGCCGACGCCGGCCCCGGACGCGATCGTGGAGTCACTGGGCAGCCGGTGGCACCTGGAGGACTCACTCGTCAAGCAGTACAACTGTCACGGCGAGTGCCAGTCCGCGGTGGCGGCGGCCCGGCGGTTCGCGGAGTCCCGGCCGGTGGACCTTGGCTCGATCGAGAAGGTCGTTCTGCGCACGTCGTCCAACGGCGGTGAGCCCCGCTATCACGGCGTCACCGGCACTACGGCACTCGACGCCCAGTACAGCCTGCCGCTGATGATCGCGCTCGCGCTCGCGACAGACCCACGCGGCACGGACGAGTTCTGGACGCTGCTGGACAAGGATCCCGCCGTGCGCGAGCTGGCTTCCCGGGTGGAGATCGTGGCCCAGCCGGAGCGGTTCGGGGTACGCGCGATCGTCGGAGGCGGCGAGCTGGAGTTGCATGTGGACGGTGAGACCCACGTGGTCGTCACCCCACCGCGGTCGATGCCGGAGGATCCGGCCCGCAGCCGGGAGATCGTGGCGGGCAAGCTCGACAGCTGCCGTGCCGGCGTCGGTCCGGACGGGACGGACGCGGTGTTCCTGCGCATCGCGGACGACCTCGTGGGCGGCACCCCACTGACCGACGGACTCGACCGGCTGGTGCGACTATGAACGCGCCGGCCACCGACGTGGCGGTCACCCGGGAGCTCGCCCGCTACGTCGTCGGCCTCGGCTACGACGACCTGCCGGCGGACACCGTCGACGCCGCGAAGGACGCGGTGCTCGACCAGTTCGGCATCATGCTGTGCGGCTCGACGCTGCCCTGGGTGCGGCCGATCCACGACCTCGCCGCGGTCACGGGCGGCCGGGCCGAGAGCACAGTGGTCGGGCAAGGCACCCGGTTGCCCTCGATGGACGCCGCGATGGTGAACGCCGGGTACGGGCACTCCTGCGAGTTCGACGACTCGGGCTACCACGGCGGCTGCCACCCCGGCGCGCTCGCGGTGCCGGTGGCGCTCGCGCTGGCCGAGGCGGGGCGGTTGTCCGGCCGGCGGTTCCTGCTAGGCGTGGTGCTCGGATACGAGGTGTTGTACCGGATCGGCCGGGTGATCACCCGGCCCGTGCTGGAGCGCGGCTTCCACCACCAGAGCGTGGTCGGGCCGTTCGGCGCGGCCGCGGTGGCCGCGAACCTGCTCGGCCTGTCGGACGAGCAGGCGCTGCACGGGCTGTCGATCGCCGGCAGCCACGCGTCCGGCACGATGGAGTACGACCAGCGCGGCGGGGAGGTCAAGCGGTTCCACTCGGCGATGGCCGCGCGTGCCGGGATGGTGTCCGCGCTGCTCGCCCGGCACGGGCTCACCGGGCCGGACACGATCCTGGAGGGCAGGCGCGGCATCGCGCGGTTGTTCGGCCACGTCGAGGACACCACGGGCATCCTCAGTGGACTCGACGACACGAGCTGGTTCGCCGTGCAGGGCAGGCTCGTCAAGCTGTACCCCAACGTCGGCACGCTGCAGACGTCGATCCAGGCCATGGCCGGGCTCATGGCCGAGCACCGCTTCACCCACGCCGACGTGACTCGCGTGGATGCCTGGGTCAACCCCCACACCGTGACCCACGGCGGGTCGATCTTCGAGCCCAAGGACACGATCGCCGCCCAGTTCAGCATGGCGTTCGTCCTCGGTGTGCGGCTGGTCCACGGCCGCAACGAGCTCGCCGACTACATGTCCGCCGCCGTGCGGGAGGATCCGCGGGTCGTCCGGATAGGACGGTTGCTGCACATCCACGGCGACACCCGGTACGGCCAGGCCACCGAAGCGGTCGACTTCGACACCTGGCACGGTGCCCGGATCCGCGTCGAGCTGGCCGACGGCCGGACGGTGGAGGCCGAGGAGCCGTACCGCAAGGGCTCGCTGCGCAACCCGGCCACCCGCGCGGAGAAGCTGGCGAAGTTCCACGGGCTCGCCTCGGCCGTGCTCGACGACGGGCGTGCGGAGGCCCTCGTGGAGGCCTTGGACCGGCTCGACGAGGTCGACGACGTCACCGAGATCATCCCGCTGCTGGTCGGGAAGGAGCGTGCGCGATGAAGGTCTGCCTCACCGGTGACTGCCTGACCACCCGGCCGATGACCGGCGGGCAGCCCGGGTTCGGCACGGTGCACGAGCTGCTCGCTGACGCCGACGTCCGCTTCACCAACCTGGAGATGTCCTTCCCGGGCCTGCCCATGACACCGGCCCCGCTCAAGCCACGCCGCGGGTTGCGCCTGGCCGCCCGGTCCTCGGCGCTGGAGGGCGTGCTCGACGTCGGCTTCAACCTCCTGAACACCGCCAACAACCACATGTGCGACTACGGCACCCAGGGCCTGCTCGACACACTCGCGCTGCTCGACCACCACGGCGTGGCGCACGCCGGCGGCGGCCGCAGCCTGGCCGAGGCACGAACGCCGAGGTACCTGTCGACCGGGGTGGGCCGGGCGGCCCTGATCGGCGTCACCGCGAGCCTCGGCGACATCACGGTCGCGTCGGACGGCGCGGGCCCGATCGCCGCGCGGCCGGGTGTCAACGCGCTGCGGTACCGGACCGAGCTGTGGCTGGAGCCGGAGCTGTTCGACGCCGTGCGCCGCGTCGACCGCGCGCTCGCCACGGACCGGAGCACCCGCCACGACGCGGGGCTGGGCAGCTGGTCGGCGACCGCACGCGAGCGGGACTCGATGCGCTTCCTCGACTACGACGTGGTGTGCGGCGAGCCGACCGGGGTACGCACCTACCCGCTGGACGTCGACGTCGAGGCGATCTGCCTCGCGATCCGCACCGCGCGGCTCGCGTCCGACATCGTGATCGTCAGCATCCACTGCCACGAGAGCAGCGCGCGCGGCTGGAACCAGGAGCCGCCGGCCGACTTCCTGCTGACCGCCGCCCGGCGGTTCGTCGACGAGGGCGCGGACGTGATCGTCGGCCACGGCCCGCATCTCGTGCGCGGCATCGAGGTGTACCGCGAGCGCCCGATCCTGCTGTCGCTGGGGAACTTCTGCTTCACCGACGAGACCGTCGAGTTCATGGCGCCCGAGCAGTTCGTGGAGCTGGGCATCCCGGAGCCGCACACGCCCCAGTCGCTCGTGGACTTCCGCAGCCACAACCCGGACGGGACCCGGCGCGGGCTGTGGGGCGACGACCGGTACTGGGAGGGCCTCATGGCGACCTGCGACTTCGCCGCCGGGGTGTGCACGGTCCGGCTGCACGTGCTGGACCTGCGGCGCGGCGAGGAACGGGTGGCGGTCCGGGGCCTGCCGATGGTCGCGGACCCGGCGAAGGCCAGGTCCGTCCTGCGCCGGGTGCTGGCGCACTCGCCGGCCGAGGTCGCCGAGCGGGTCGAGCTGTCCGTCGAGGACGGCACGACGGTCGGCCTGCTGCGCCTGAAAGCCGGCGGAGGGCACTAACTCTCGGCCCCGAGATCGCCGGAGACGATCCAGCAGCCGCACACGAACAGCGCGAGCGCCGGGGCCAGGAACACCGCGCCCACACCGGTCGCCGCGCCGACCGCGCCGAGCCCGATCGGGATGAACGTCTGGCCGAGCCGGTTGCCGCTGATCCGCAGGCCGAGCGTCGTCGCCCGCAGGTGCTCCGGGGACAGCTGCGCCACCCAGGACGCGGTGAGCGGGGTCCCGATGCCGACGAAGAAGCCGAAGACCGCGATGGGCACCACGAACTGCCACAGCGCGTGGCTCCACACCAGCGCCGCCATCGCCGCCGCCGGCGCGACCATCGTCAGCACGAGCACCACCCGCAGGCCGAGACGCCGCAGTATGGACATCATCCACAGCCGCGACAGCAGCGAGGCGATCCCGCGCAGCGACAGCAGGACGCCGACGGTGGCGGGGGAGAGGTTCGCGGCCGTGCCGATGAGTGGCAGGTACGCGACCAGGATGTCCTGCGCGACCACGATGGTGATCCCGGCCGCGAGCGCGGGGGACATGCCCCGCCGCCCGACCAGCTGCGCGATCAGCCCGAACGACAAGTCGTCCTGCTTGTCCACCGGTGCGGCGCCCACCCTGCCGAGGACGCCGCCCAGCACGGCCGCGAGCACGCCGATGCCCGCGGTGAGCAGGAACGCGAGCTCCACTGTGGACCGGACCGACATCCCGTGCGACACCGAGACGCTCCAGCCGAGCAGGAGCGGGCCGACGATCTGGCCGAGCGAGTTCGCCACGGAGTTGCGCGCGAACTGCCGCCGCCGGTCGGTGGTCGACCCGGCGCTCGCCGCGAAGGCCTGCGCGGACAGCATGACGTAGACGTGCGCGACGCCGCCGACGGCCATGGTGGCGGCGAGCATCGCGAGGTTGGTCCCGTACGCGCTGCCGGCCGCGGAGACGGCCAGCAGCAGGCTCCCGAGCACGATGCCCTGCCGGGTGCCGGTCCGGTCCACCCGCCGGCCGACCGGAATCGCGAACACGACCGCCACGGCGGAGTACGCCGCCACGATGAGCCCCACCTCGCGCACGCCGGCGCCCAGCTCGAGCGCCCGGTAGGTGGAGGCCGGCCGGATGATCGCCTGCCCGCACGTGGACAGGAAGAACGCGACCAGGACGAGCGACTCGGGACCGAGCCTGCGCCGCCGGCCCGGCGTCACGGTGCGACGGTTCTCGGATCCGCCATGCGGCCGGCGAGGTCCGGCGACTTCCGGCCGGTGCGGTAGCGCTTCGGCCGGCGGCCGCGGGCGGAGATGCCGGCCACCACGAGCCAGCCGACGTTGATCGCCGCCACGCAGGTCGCGAACGCCGCCAGGTTGTTCACGCTGCCGGACTGGTACACACCGACCATCACGTAGGAGACGACCGGGTTCGCCCCGGTCGACAGCAGCGTCGAGGCGGACAGCTCCCGGAACGCGAGCACGGCGATCAGCACCCACGCGGCCCGGACCCCGGGCATGACGAGCGGCATCGTGATCCTGCCCAGTGTGGTCATGTCCGAGGCGCCACTCATGTGCGAGGCGTCGTGCAGCTCGTTGCCCACCTGACGCATCGACGCCGAGATGAGCCGGACCGCGTGCGGCACGAAGAGGATCACGTAGGCGAGCCCGAGGGCGAACAGCGTGCCGTAGATCCAGTGCACGTTCACGAGCACGAGGAGCAGGCCGAGGCCGAACACGATGTGCGGGATGCCGAGCGGCAGGTTGCCGACGTAGTCGCCGAGTGTGCCGATGCGTCTCATCCGGAGGATGACGATGGCGTAGCTGATGATCACACCGAAGACGATGGCGGCGGACGCGGAGAACAGCCCCAGCAGGATGCTGTTCCACAGCGAGTCCCGGAACTGGGCCGTGGAGAACACCTTGTCGAAGTGCTCGAGGGACCACTCCGCCGCGCCGATGCTGGGCTGCCAGTGCTTCGTGGACCCGACGTAGATGACCGCGCCCAGCGGCAGCACGATCGCGAACGCCACGTACAGCCAGACGAACGCGACCGCCGGATACCGCCACGGGCCCAGCGCCACCTTGGTCGTGTGGACCGGCTTGCCGGTGATCGTCGCGTACGAGCCCTTGGAGATGACCCGGCGCTGCACGGATACCCCGACGAGCGCGACCACCGCGATGCAGAGGCCGATGACCGACGCGGTGAGCAGGTCCGACGGGTACGACCCGACGACCGAGCGGTAGATCTCCAGCGTCAGCGTGCTGAACCCGTGGCCGCTGCCGAGGATCAGCGGGATGGAGATCTCGGCGAGTGACATCATGACCGTCACGAGGATCGCGCCGGACAGGGCCGGGCGGATCGCGGGGATCGTGATCGTGGCGAGCGTCTTGAGCGGGCTCGCGCCCGACATCCGCGCCGCCTCCTCGTGGCTGCCGTCCATGTTCTGCAGCGCGGCGGAGGCGTAGCTGTAGGCGTAGGGCACCAGGTACACCGCGCCGGCGAGGAAGATCCCCGGCCGGGAGTAGATCGAGAACGGCGGGATGCCGACGCTGCCGAACAACTCGTTCATGAGCCCGGCGGTGGGGGAGAAGAGGTAGACCCAGCCGAGCGCGCCGACGAGCGGCGGCATCAGCAGCGAGATCATCGGGAGGCTGCGTCTGATCCCCCGCCACACGGGAATGTCCGTGCGCTCGATCAGCAGCGCCAGCAGGAAGCCGAGGACCACGCTCAGCGTCACGGTGGCGACGACGAACTGGAGCGTGTTGAGCACGACGTCGCGGAACGCGTCGCGGCGGACCACCCGCAGCAGCGTCTCGAATCCGCTTCCGAGCCCCCGGGAGACCTCGAACACCAGCTGAAGCAGGGGGTAGCCGACGCCGACCGTGAGCCCGATGATCACCGCGGCGGACAGCGCGTGGCTCGGCCGCGGGATGCGCAGGCGGCGGCGCCGCACGGGCCGCTCGGGCGGCACCTGGACCGGTCTGTCCGTCGTGGTGGTCATGCCTAGCCCGCCTCCCCGGAATTAACCCGCGCGGTTGCGTTGGGTTGATCCCGCCCAGTTCGGGACGTTCCCGTGGCTGGGTTGCGTCCCGTTCCCCTTAGGTGCGGTTGACGGCCACGCGGCTCATTCATGCTCCGCGTTACGCGAGGTGTCATGCCATCTCCCTTGCTCGTCTTCGCCAGCGGCGTACCGCCCGGCGCGGCCCCGTGCGGAACCGGGACCGCGCCGGCGCGGGTCACGGCGCGCCGAGCAACTCGCGGACCGCCAGCCCGTTCTCGCTGTTCGGCGCGGACCGGGCCGGGTCCTCGTGCACGAAGCAGTCCGGCATGGGCTCGGTGCCCGGCACGTTGTCCAGCGCGGAGGCGACGCCCTCGGCCGCGGCCGCCTGCCCGTCCGGCGTCATGAGCCAGTTCAGGAGCAGCCGTGCGGCGTTCGGGTGCGGCGCGTTCGTCACCACACCGGCGGTCCGCTCGGTGCCCATGCACGGATCGGGGGTGAAGCCCTCGATCGGCAGGCCCTTGTCGATCAGCGCCTGGCCGCCGTCCTTGGTTCCGCCGAGCGACACCAGCGCCTCGCCCGCCCCCACGCGCTGCTCGGCCTGCTCGGAGGACTCGCTCCACACCGGCTCCTGCTCCCCGAGCTTCTTCAGGAAGTCGTCGCCCAGTTCGTCCTTCGCGACCGTCATCATCCACACGTAGCTGTTGGTGATGGCCGGGCTGTTGATCATCATCTTCTTGCCGGCGAACCGGGGGTCCAGCAGGTCCTCCCAGCTCTTGGGCCGCTCGGCCTCAGTCAGGAGCTCGGTGTTCCACCAGATCTGGTAGAAGGCGGTCGAGGCGATCACCGCGCAGCCGTCGAAGGACTCCTCGGGCCACTTGTGCTCGTCATCGGCGGTGATGTCGTCGGCCACCTCGGTGAACGTGCCCTTGCTGCAGCCGTCCCTGATCTGGCTCGGGCTGCTCGTGGTCACCAGGTCGGCACTCTGGATGCCACCGCGCTGCTCGCTCTCGAACTGCTGGAGCAACAGGCTGGACGTCTTGCGGTTCGGCACCACCTTGATGTTCGGGTAAGCCTTGCCGAAACCGTCCACGATCTTCGCGACGACGTTCTCGTTGAACGCCGTGTAGAAGTTGACGGTGCCTTCCTCCTCCGCGGCCTTGACGACCGCGTCCCAATCACTGAAGTCCTGGTTGGCGGCGGCATCGGCGCCGCCGTCGCTGCCACAGGCGGCCAGCGAGGCGACTGCGAGGACGGCCACGACGAGTGGCGCCCGCCGCCGGACAAGTGGACGGTGTCGTGATGTCATCAGTACCTCATTTCTGCGCATGCCCGTGACACACACCAATTTCGGTGTGCCGGCGTGCAGAACATTTCTGGAACGGACACTAGGAATAGACGTACAGGGAATCCATCGGCAGCCCGAGCATGATGGCGCCGCTGGTGAACCGAGCCTCCTCCGAATCGCTCATCCCCGATGACGTGTCGACCCGAATCGTCACGCCGTTGACCGCGACGAGGCGCACCATCTGGCCGCCCTGGAAACTGGAGTGCTGGAGCTGCCCCTCGACCCAGTGGTAGCCCGCGGCGGGCGCCGTGTCGTCGGACGTCGCCCGCAGGCGCACCTGCTCGGGCCGCGCGCAGATCTCGACCTCGTCGCCGGCGGTCGTCGCCGCGGAATCCACCGCGAGGGCACGCATCTCGCCCAGCGCCGTGTCGACCAGTACCCGCTCACCGTCGGCCGATCGCACGGTGCCCGGGATGAACGTGGCCGCGCCCATGAAGTCGGCGACACCCCGGTCGGTTGGCCGGTCGTAGACCTCCCTGGCCGCACCGAGCTGGACGATCCGCCCGATCCGCATCACCGCGATCCGGTGCGCGACGGTCATCGCCTCGACTTGGTCGTGGGTGACGTAGACGGCCGCGAACCGGAACCGCTCGTGCAGCTCGAGCAGCTCGAACCGCATCTGCTCACGCAACTTCGCGTCTAAGTTGGACAGTGGCTCGTCGAACAGGATCACGCTCGGGTTGCCCACCAGCGCGCGGGCAAGCGCGATGCGTTGCTGCTGGCCACCGCTGAGCTGGCCCGGGTACCGGTCGACGAACTGTCCACAGCCGACCATCGTGAGGATGTCGTGCACCCGGTCGCCGATCTCGGCCTTGTCGACCTTGCGCCGCCGCAGCGGGTAGGCGACGTTGGCGAACACCGTCATGTGCGGCCACAGCGCATAGGACTGGAACACCATGCCGAGATCGCGCTTCTCCGGGGCGACCGCGACTCCCTCCGCGGTGTTCACCACCTGCCGGCCCAGGATCTCCACCGCGCCGGAGTCCGGTGTCTCCAGCCCGGCGATGCAGCGCAGCGTCGTCGTCTTGCCGCAACCGCTCGGCCCGAGCAGGGCCACGATCTCGCTCGCCTCGATCTCGAGATCGAGGTTCGCCAGCGCCGTGACCTTGCCCGCCTGGCTGGCGAAGGTCTTGCTCAGGTTGGTGACCCTGATGCCGACGCCCGCGCTCCCGTTCGGCGACCGCGTGTCGATGTCGGCGGACCCACTGCCGGACCCGAGCGATTCCGGGGTGTGTGCGGAGGTCATGGTCGTCAGCCCATCAGCGCTCTCGGGGGTGCCACCGCCAACGGACCGGCGGCCGGACCGGGCTCTCACGACGCCGCGGCCAGCTCGGCGGCGCCGAGACCCGCGGTTCGCCCGAGGACGGCGCCGGACACGAGGCCCGTTCCGCCGGCATAGTTGTGGTAGAAGATGCCCCCGACGATCTCACCGGCCGCGTACAGGCCGCCGATGGCCGACCCGGCCGCGTCGAGCACCTGCGCCCGGTCGTTGACACGCAACCCGCCGAACGTGAACGTGACGCCGACCGTGACGGGGAAGGCAAGGTAGGGCGGGGTGTCGATCGGCACGGCCCAGTTGGACTTCACCGGCGTGATGCCCTCGGTGGCCTTGCCGTCCAGGCTCGTCGGATCGAACTCGCCCGCCAGCACGGCCTCGTTGAACCGCCGGATCGTCTCCTCGAGACCGCGCACGTCCACCTCGAGCGCCCGGGCCAGCTGCGGGATCGTGTCGCGGACGACCTTGGTGGTCTCCTTCTGGCGGTACTCGCCGAGCAGCAGGTCCCGGGTCTTCGCGTCGAAGATCTGGTGCGCGACCTGGCCCGGTTGACCCATGATCGCGCGGCCGTACTTCGCGTAGGTGTAGGGGAAGAAGTTCGCGCCCTCGTCCACGAAGCGCTCGCCGGCCTGGTTGACGACGACGCCGATGGGGTAGGACTCGCGCTCGTACCCGTGCGGTACCGCGCGGTCGCGCACGAGCGGTGCGTTCGCGTCCCACTGCACGGCGTGGCAACCACTCCAGTGCCCGTACGGGTCGGCGCCGATCTCGAGTGCGAGCCGCAGCCCGTCGCCGCGGTTGTACTCCGTGCCGCGGTGGCGGGCGATGTCCCAGCCGGGTCCAAGGTACTGCGCCCGCATGGCGGGGTTCGCCTCGAAACCGCCGCACGCCAGCACGATCGAGCGGGTGCGGACGGTGCGCTCGGTGCCCGCCGAGCTCACCCGTACGGCGCACACGTGCCCGCGCTCGTCGAGCTCGAGGCCGGTCAGCCTGGTCCGGTAGGAGATGTCCACGCCGTGCTGCTCGGCGAGCTTGGTCATCCCCTCGACGATGCCCTGGCCGCCGTCGACGTACTCGAGGACCGTCCCGCCGAAGAACCGGCGGCGGCCGTCGCGCACCACCGAGTGCCGGCCGTAGGCGAGGTCGAAGCGCATGCCGAGGTCGGCGAGCCAGCCGATGGTCGACCGGGAGCCCGCGACGAACGCCTCGAGCAGCTCGGGATCCGAGCGGTACTCGGTCACGCGGGCGATGTCGTCGAAGTACTGCTGCTCGGTGTAGGGCTCGATCTCCAGCTTGTCCCGGCCCGGAATCGAGTCCGGGGCCAGCTTCAGGACGTCGTCCAGTCCATCGTGGACAATCCGCACGCCGCCGCCGGTGTAGAACGTGTTGCCACCGCGCCGTTCCTCCGGTGCCCACTCCACAAGGAGAACCTTCCGGCCCGCGTCGGCCGCCGCGATCGCGGCGCACATTCCGGCGTTTCCGCCACCGACAACGACAACCTCGGCATCACTGCTGGCCACCGGTGGCCTCCTTCGCGAACGTTCTCGTGTGATTCATCGACATTGATGCGCCCACTCACCGAAGAGTTCTGTTGTCCGGCCGCCGAAGGTCCACGCGAACCGCAGTCTCCGAGTCGACTCGGCTCGCTACCAAGTGGACGTACCGTACTGCCCCTCGGGAAGATTGTCAACTGCGGAGTCGACTTTCGGATGACGATATGGTTACGCTTCGCGGCGGGTCCACAGTGGGTGGCCGGGCGTGCACGACGTGCGGTTTCCGCGGCCAGTGGCGGTGTTGACACCTTTGACGGAGGAGTCGAGAATCAACCCCGCCGATGGTAGACGCGGACTCTTCGATGGGAGCAGACGTGACAGGCGCGGAGCTGACGCTGACCGACGAGGTGCTGCGCTTCGTCGAGGAGACCCGGTTCGCCGACCTCGAGCCACTCGCGGCCGAGCGTGCCGCGGCGGCGATCGCCGACTGCCTGGCGGTGACCTTCCTCGGCGCGGCGTCCGAAGTGGGCACCACGGTGCTCGCCGCGCTGCGTGCGTCCGGGGCGCTGGGTGGTGAGCACCCGCTGCTGGGTACCGGGGAGACGGCGAACGTCCTCGACGCCGCCCTGTTCAACGGTGCCGCGGCGCACGCGCTCGACTTCGACGACATCAACCACCCGGGCCCGATGCACCCCAGCTGCCACCTCGTGCCCGCACTGCTCGGCGCGGACGCGATCGCGCCGGCCTCCGGGCAGGACTGGATCACGGCGTTCGCGATCGGCTTCGAGCTCGACGCCAAGCTCGGCCTGCTGCTCAACCCCCAGCACTACGCGCGCGGCTGGCATGCCACGAGCACGCTCGGGGTCATCGGCGCGGCGGCCACGGTCGCCCGCGTGCTCGGGCTGGACCGCAACCAGACCGAGCACTGCCTGGCGATCGCCGGGTCCGGCGCCGCGGGCCTGCGCGGCAACATCGGCTCGATGACCAAGCCACTGCACGCCGGCGCCGCCGCGCGGTCGGCGCTGCTCGCCGGGCTTCTCGCCCGCGAGGGCATGACCGGGCGCGAGCAGATCTTCGACGTGCCGCATGGTTACCTCGCCGCGTTCAGCGAGAGCCGGGAGCTGCGTACCGAGCTGATCCGCGAGCTCGGCCGCAAGTGGGAGATCACCACCGAGTTCGGGCTCGGGCTCAAGCCGTTCGCCTGCTGCGGGGAGGCGACCTCCGCGGTCGAGGCCGCGCTGTCGATCTTCGCCGAGGCCGGTGGTGCCGAGGTCACCCACGTCAGGGTCGCCACGAACGAGCACTCCACGCGTATCCTCGCGTTCACCGACCCGCGGACGGTCGAGCAGGCCCGGTTCAGCCTCCAGTTCTGCGTCGCCGCCCCACTCGTGCTCGGCCGGGCCGACCCCGACGTGTTCGCCGACGAGACGCTCGCCGACACGCGCGTGCGGGACCTGATGGGCCGGGTCGAGCACGTGGTCGACCCGGTGCACGGTGGTGAGCGGGAGTTCGGCGCGGTGGTCGAGGCGACTCTCGCCGACGGGCGGGTGCTGACCCGCGACATCCCGGTGGTCAAGGGCTGGTCGCACCGCTTCCTGACCACCGACGAGCAGCGCGCGAAGTTCGTCGCGTGCACCCGCGACCGGATGTCCGAACAGGACGCGGGGGAGCTGTTCGACCTGATCGTGAACGTCGCTCGGCTCGACGACACGAACGTGCTGCGGGCGCGCCTGCACGGCGTGCGCTGACGGTGCTGGTCACCGACGCGCAGGTACACGTGTGGGAGCGGTCGACCGGCGTGCCGCCCGCGTGGTCGGTGATGCACCGCGACGAGCTCACCGCGGACCAGCTGCTGGCCGTGATGGCCGACGCCGGCGTGGACCGCGCGGTCCTCGTGCCGCCGGCCTTCGAGCGCGACCGCCACCGCAACCGCACGTGCCTGGCCGCCGCGGTGGCGCACCCGGACCGCTTCGCGGTGATGGGCCGGCTCGACCTCACCGCGCCGGCCGACCTCGACGGCTGGTGCGACCAGCCCGGCATGTTGGGCATCCGGCTGAGCTTCAGCAGGGGAGCGGCGACCCGCCAGCTGCACGACGGCACGGCGGACTGGTTCTGGCCGCGGGCCGAGGCGGCCGGCATCCCGTTGTCGGTGTTCGCGCCGTCGCTGCTCGGGCCACTCGACGCGGTCGCCGGCCGGCACCCGCGCCTGCGCCTCACGGTCGACCACTGTGGACTCGGCATCGGCGCCACCGAGGTCGGCCCGGTGATCGACGAGCTGGTGGGCCTGGCCCGGCACGAGAACGTCGCGGTCAAGGCGAGCTGCCTGCCGAGCAACGCCACGGACGGCTACCCGTTCCGCTCGCTGTACGACCACATCCACCGGGTCGTGGACGCGTTCGGTCCCCGCCGGGTGTTCTGGGGCAGCGACCTGACCCGGCTTCCGTGCGGCTACGCGCGGGCCCGGTCGCACTTCACCGACGAGCTCGACTTCCTCGACGGGGAGGAGCTGGAGTGGGTCATGGGGCGGGGGATCGCGGAGTGGCTCGGCTGGCCGTCATGACACGAGGTCGGTCAGCTCGCCGACGTCGACCAGGTGCTCCAGGTCGTCCACGGTGGTCAGCAGCTCCCGCGCCCGCCGCTCGCCGAGCACGCCGCCGGCCAGCCGAGTGAACTTCGCGTGGATCTCCTCGCGCGACATGGGGTTCTTCGTGGTGCCGCGGGAGTGGTACACGACCGCGGCCCGCTCGCTCCCGTCCCGCAGCCGCACGCGCACCCGCGCGCCGCCGTAGGTGCGCTCGCGCCGGAAGATCTCGTCCATCTCCGCGTCGACACGCAGCTCCACGAGCGCGGCCAGGCGCAGGATGTCCGGGTCGTCGAGGAGGTCTTCGGTCCACACCTCGTCGGGGCTCGTCAGCGCGTCCGCACCCCGGCACAACGCGGTCGCGGTCAGGAACGGCAGGCTGTACTGGGCGGCCATGATCGAGCGCGGCCGCGCGAGGTCGTGCTGGACGAGCAGGCGACTGGATCCGGCCACCTCGACCGCGGCCACGTCACCGGGCCGCGGCGCGCTCTCGGCGAGGATCTTCCCGATCGCGTCGATGACCGTGTGCGAACCGCCCCAGGCCGCGTACGGCTTGAGCTCCCGGTCGGTGATCCGCCACGCGCGGCCGAGCTCCACGGTCAGCTCGTCGAGGTCGATCTCGTCCACGTCGGCGCCGAACACCCGGCAGTAACCGTAGATCCCGTCGAGGACGGACGCGGGCCCGGTGACGCCGCGGCCGGCGAGCTGGGCGGCCAGCACGCCGTGCTGCGCGGCGAGCCCACCGTGCAACCGCTTGACCATCGTGCCGCGACTGTCCTGGCTGAACTCGGTGATGCCCGACGCCATCGAGCCGGCCAGGCCGAAGGCGTCCTGCATGCCCTGGGCGTCCAGGCCGAGTGCGCGCCCGGCGGCCGCCACGGTCGCCCACACTCCCTTGTGGCCCGGCGAGTGGATGCCCGGCCGGGTGCGCACGGCGTACCCCACGCGGATGCCCGCCTCGTACCCGGCGACGACCGCGGCGAGCAGCTCCCGCCCGGCCATCCGGGCCGCCTCCGCGACGGCCAGCGCCGCCGGGACCACCATCGACCCCGGGTGCAGCTCGGCGGTCGGGATCCGGTCGTCCATCTCGATACCGTGCGCCGCGGTGCCGTTGGCGAGCGCCGCGAGCTGCGGGGAGGTCCGGAACCCGTGGCCCCACACCGCGCTCACCGGCGTCCCGCCGGCCTCGCGTGCCATCCCCACGACCATTCGCGTCCACGGCCGGCGACTCGCGGTGAGGCCGACGCCGAGGGTGTCGAGCACACACAGCTTCGCCGTCGCCACGACGTCGGGCGGAATGTCCTCATAGGACAGGTCGGACAGGAAGCGGGCGAGCGTCACGCCCGGCCCGGCCTGGATCGTGGAACCTGTCATGCCGGCTCTCTCCTCGCCTGGGCGTCGCGGCAGTACGGGATGACCTGCTCGCCGAGCAGCTCGAGCATCCGGAGCAGGCTGGCCCGGTCGCTGCCCGGTCCGCCCGCCTGGTAGGAGAAGATCATGTGGGTCACGCCGAGCCGCTCGCGGTAGCCGAGGATCTGCTCGATCGCGTCCTCCGGCGACCCGATGATCCACCGGCCGTCGCCGAACCCGGCTGCGAGGTCGTCGCCGCGGGTCAGAAACCAGCCGCGGTCGCCGCGTTCGGCGTAGCGCCTGCGCATCGCCGGCTCGGCCAGCCGCAGCGCTTCCTCGCGGGTCCGTGCGACGTAGACGGTCCGCACGATCGGGAACTGCGTCGGCGGTGGCAGGCCGGCCTCCCGTCGCTGCGTGGTGAACAGCGCGACCTGCCGTTCGAGGTCGGACATCGGGATGTGGCTGGACATGATCCAGGCGTCGCCGAGCCGCGCCGCACGGCGGACCGCGGCGTCCAGCGAGCCGCCGATCCACAGTGGCGCCATGGGTTCCTGCACGCAGCGCGCGAGCGTCCGCACGCCGCGCACGCGGAAGAACTCGCCGGAGTAGCTGACGTCGTCCTCGGTCAGCAGCAGCCGGTACAGCTCGACGAGCTCGGTGAACCGCCGCACGCGGCCGGCGCGGGGCACGCCGAACGCCTCGAACTCGTAGTCCAGCCAGCCGACGCCGAGCCCGAGCCGGAAGCGCCCGTGGCAGAGCGTGTCGAGCGTCGCGACCTCCTCGGCCAGCGACACCGGGTGGGCCGAGGCGGACAGCAGGATGTTGGTCGAGTACTCGACGGTGTCCTTCAGCTCGGCGGCGACATGCGCGATGAGGTGCAGCGGTTGCAGCCGCCTCGTGGTCAGCGCCGGCCGGTCCGGTGTGGACACCGCCGGGCCGGTCGAGTAGCGGTGCCCGAAGCCGAGCAGCCCGAAGCCGAG
Organism: Actinophytocola sp.; assembly: GCF_050699935.1. Classification (NCBI taxonomy): domain Bacteria; kingdom Bacillati; phylum Actinomycetota; class Actinomycetes; order Pseudonocardiales; family Pseudonocardiaceae; genus Actinophytocola; species Actinophytocola sp. The sequence goes on along the minus strand of NZ_JBOHGB010000006.1, from coordinate 87,495 downwards.
GTCACGGGCGGCGTGCGCGCGTTCGAGCGCAGCGGCGAGCTCGTCTGCCGGGGACACGCCGGCCGGCTCGTCGCGGTTGATGCTGACGCCGAACTGCACGGGGCTCTCCCGTCGCGTGTGGACCAGTGCGGTGGCGGCGCTAGGCCGCGGGATCGCGCCGGATGAGCAGCGTGCGCTCGAAGCTCTGGACGGTCGTGCCGTCCTGGTTGAACACCCGGTGGGCGAGCGTCACGATGCCGGCGTCCGGGCGGCTCGCGCTGGCCCGGGCGTTCGCGACCGTGGTCTCGACGGTGATGGTGTCGGATGGCCGCACCGGGTGCACGAAGCGCGCGTTGTCGATCGCGAGCGCGGCGAGGACCGCGCCGAAGCCGAGGTCGTCGGTCATGCCGAGCGCGTAGGTGAGCACGAGCGGGCCCGGCACGACCCGGCCGCCGAACAGCTGCTCCCGCGCGAAGATGTCGTCGGTGAAGACCGGGTCGGTGATGCCCGTCAGCTGGGTGAACATCACCAGGTCGGTCTCGGTGATCGTGCGGCGCCGGGACAGGTAGGTCTGGCCCGTGGCCTCCTCGAAATCGCCGAAGAACATCAGCGCACCCCGCTCTCGATCGGCCCGTTCTCCAGCGACACCGGACGACGGGCGACGAGGAACATAAAGGTGGCCACCAGTATGGTCTCGTCCCGCTGGTTGATCGCCTTCACGTCCACCGAGACGGTCCCGCTGTGCTCGTTGCGGTCGCTCTTCCCGGTCACCGTCGTCGCGACGTGGATGGTGTCGTTGATGAGGGTCGGCTTGATGAACCGCAGCCGGTCCACCCCGTAGAAGGCGAGCACGCTCGCCCGGTCGATGGTCGCGAGCCCGGTGGTGATCGCGAGGGCGAGCATGCCGTGCCCAATGCGCTCGCCGAACGGGCCCTTCCTGGCGAACTCGATGTTCGTGTGCAGCGGATGCCAGTCGCCGCTGAGCGAGGCGAACGCGACGATGTCGGCCTCGGTCACCGTGCGACCCTCGGTCACCGTCTCCTCGCCGAGCTCGATGTCGTCGAACCACCCCGTGATCACGTCACTCTCCTTCCACCGGCACGTCCGATCCGATGTGGACCGTCCCGCGCCGGACGAGCTCGTCGATCCGCTCGCCGGACATGCCGAGGTCCGCCAGGACCTCGCGTCCGTGCGCGCCGAGGGCCGCCAGCGAACCGTCCACCGTGGACATCCGGCCGTCGACCGACACCGGCACGACGCCCAGCCGGTGCTCACCCCAGGGCTGGAGCAGCTCCATCGCGTGCACCTGCGGGTCGCCGAGCAGCTCCGCGGTGTCGCGGACCGCCGAGGCGGGCACGCCGGCCTTCTCGAACCGCGCGGCGAGCTCGGCGGTCGTCAGCTCGCCGGCCAGCTCACCGGCGGCGGCCACCAGCCGCGCGCGATTGCGCACCCGGTCCGCGTTGGTGGCGAACAGGGGCGAGTCACGCAGCCGGCCGTCGTCGCCGAGCGCGTCGCAGAACCGCTGCCACAGGGTGTCGTTGGCGGCACCGACCATGACGAACCCGTCGCTGGCGGGGATTGCCTCGTACGGCGCGGTGTTGTGCTGGCCGGTGCCGAGCCGCCGGGGGACGACCCCGGCCAGGTCGATCGAGGCGAGGTGGTGGAACAGGAACCCGACGGCCGTGCCGAGCAGCGTGGCGGAGACACGCGCGCCGGCGCCGGAGACCTCCCGCTGCCGGAGCGCGGCGATAGTCGCCAGGGCGGCCCACATGCCGGTGCCCATGTCGATCAGACCCGTGCCCACCCGAACCGGGGGACCGTCGGGCTCGCCGGTGAGGTTCATGATGCCCGAGTACGCCTGGATTATCGCGTCGTACCCGGGCCGGTCGGCGAGCGGCCCGACGCCGCCGAAGGCGCTGATCGAGGTGTACACGAGGCGCTGGTTCGCGGCGTGCAGGACGTCCCAGGACAGGCCCAGCCGGTCCATCACGCCGGGGCGCATGCTCTCCACCACGACGTCGGCGTCGCCGGCCAGCTCCAGCAGGACCCGCCGGCCGTCCGGGTCCTTCAGGTCGACGGCGACCGACCGCTTGCCCCGGTTGAGCGCGGCGAACGTCGTCGACCGCCCGTCTGGCGTGAAGGGCGGCCACGAGCGGACCGGGTCCCCGGCCGGGCTCTCGACCTTGAGGACGTCCGCGCCGAGGTCGCGGAGAACGAGCGTGCCGAACGGACCGGCCACATTGGACGTGAGGTCGAGGACGCGGATCCCGCTCAGCTGTTCCAGCACGCGGCCACCTCGATCAGCGAGCGCTCGTTGGCGGCGATCTCGTCCGGGCTCACGCCGAAGTGCGGGCTGTAGAGCTGGACGACGTCGGCGACGGGCTCGTACCGGCGAAGCTGCTCGGCGACCTCCGTGACGGTGCCGAACACGGCTCGCTCGTCGACCAGCCCGTCGGCCGCCGCGGCCACCGCCCGGGCGTCACCGGCGCGGAACGCACGGCGGATCTCGTCGCGCTCCGCGTGCCGGGGGTCGCCCGGGAAGAGCGGGTCGTAGCCCTTGACCGTCGCGTAGAAGCCGACCTGCGCGGCCGCCCTGCGCCGGGCCACCGCGCGATCCTCGTCGACACTCGCGATCACCTGGGTGAGGAACCTCGGCGGCTCGGCACGCGCGGCGCGGCGGGCCGCCTCGATGACGCGCGGCCGGGCGACCGTCTTCAGGTAGGCCGCGGAGGCGATGGGGTGGCCGACGAACCCGTCCGCGGTGCGCCCGGCGACGTCGAGCATGCCCTCGCCCACGCCCGCGGCGTAGATGGGCACGGGCAGCGTCTTCACCGCGTGGTCGAGGTGGGCGAACGACACGGACTCCCACCGGCCCTCGAACGAGAACGGGCCGCCGCCGTGCTCGAGCAGGGCCCGGACGAGCCCGATGCGCTCGCTCATCCGCGGCGCGGGGTGGGCGAGGTCGAAGCCGTACCAGTCGCTGTTCATGCGCCGGGTGCTGCTGCCGACGCCGAGTGCGAACCGCCCGCCGGCGACGGCCTGAACGTCCGCCGCCGCGGTGGCGGTGGCGAGCGCGGAGCGGGCGAACAGCGGGGTGACGCTCGTGCCGACGACCGCCGACTCGGTGACCGCGGCGAAGGTCGCGGCGCGCACGAGGCTGTTGCGGTTGTAGTAGTCGATCGTCCACAAGGAATGGACGCCCGCCGCGTCGGCGGCGCGGGCCACGTGGCAGCCGGCGGTCAGGTCCTCGTCCATGACCAAGACGCCCACTTTCATGCCAGGCTCCCTTCCGGCCACCCCGGGCACGGCTATGAGGCGTCCGTGAAGGACCGCGCCGCCGGGCCGGTGTACTCGCCGTCGGCGACGCGGAGCGAGACGGGGCCGCTCGCCTCCTCCATGCAGTGGGCGATCAGGCCGGGCAGGAACGAGATGGCCGCGAGCCCCGGCATCTCCATCGGAGCGAAGCCGAGCTCGTAGAGCACGCAGCCGAGCATACCGTCGACGTTGACCGGGAACGACCGGCCGATGTGGACCAGGTACTCGTCGCGCACACCGTGGAAGTACTCGGTCCGGCGGCCGAGCACGCCCTCCGCGCGGGCGACCTCCTCGAGTGCGATCGCCCGCGGGTCACCGTCGGGGTGCAGCGGATGGCCGATGCCGGGCATCCGCTCACCGTCCTCGATCATCCGCAGCGCCACCGACTTCATGGCCGCCGCCTCCGAACTGCCGGTGCGGACGGCCTCCTCGACGCGCACGATGATCTCGGCACTGTGCTGTGGGGAGGCGGTGACCGAGCCGATCGTGAGCAGGCCGGCCGCGAGCCCCTTGATCAGGTCGTCCGGAGCGGCGGACACGACGGTACGCGCGGCGAGCGTGGTGGGGGCGTAGAAGCCGTGCTCGAGGATGGCGCACAGCGCGGCGTCGGTGACCCGGGCCTGGTGCTCGTCGGGCAGCTCGCCGCGGATGGTCAGGTAGCAGGCGGCGCCGAACCCGACGTTCTTGATCACGTCGTCGAGCGCATAGCCGCGAACGCGAACCGTCCCGTGCGCGACCTCGCCGACGGCGGTGGTCCAGGTCTGCTTCGGCAAGGCTCGCCCCTCTCCGTCAAGGATGCGGCAAACGTAAGCCGCGCTCGGTCAGTTGTCAACTGCGAAGTTATAATCCAACTACGTGGTAGATACGTCCTACCAGGACACCCACCGGCCGGCGGGGCGTGCGCCGGGGCGTGGTGGCCGGCGTTGTTCACGAGGATGTGTCGACGTGCGTGCCGGGCGCGGCCAGCAACGTGCCGACCCCGCCGGGTGCCGCGAGGTCGGCCGGCACGACGAACGGGTCGTGGCAGGCTCGCGGCGACCGCTGCCGATTGTCGTGAACGCCACCATTTCACGCGGCGATGACCCATCATGTGGACGTTGGACGTCGAGGTCGAGAAAGCACCGGGAGGGCCGTGTCCGGGGCTCCGCGAAACTTCCTGGTGCTGGTATTCGGCTACTCGTGCTCGGCCTACGGGAACTACCTCAACCTGGTCGCCCTGAGCCTGTACACGCTCGTCGTCACCGGTGGGCCGCTCGGGGTCGGCATCGTGATGGCGCTGCGGCTCGGTGCGGGGTTCGGCACCGGCCTCCTGGCCGGACGCCTGGTGAACCGGTTCGACCGGCGCCGGCTGATGATCACGACGGACCTGGCGCAGGCGCTGGCGATGGTGGCGCTCGCGGCAGGCCCGCGTGACACCGGGCTGCTCGTCGGCGTGGCGGTCGTCCTGGGCGCGGGCAACACCCTGTTCACGGTCGCCCTCCGCAGCAGCGTGCCCGAGATGGTCGGGCAGGACCACCGGGTCCGGGCCAACGGGCTGCTCGTCACCGGCCGCTCACTGGGCACGGTGCTCGGCTTCGCCTCGGCAGGCGTCATCGTCGCGGCCGGCGGGTTCGCGGCCGCGTTCCTGGCCAACGCCGCCTCGTTCCTCGTCTCCGGGGCCACGCTCGTGCTGCTGCGCCTGCCCACCCGGGCGCACCCGCCAGCCCCGGACCCTCCGGACGCCGCGACACCGGCACAGACACCGCGCGCCCGCACGGGTCGCTCGCTGCTGGCGCTGGTCGGACCGGTCGTCGTGACAATGATCGCGGTGCGTGGCGGCGACGCGTTCGGATCCGCGTCGCACAACATGGCCATTCCGCTCTACGCCAACCAGCTCGATCCCGCCAACCCGGCCGTCGTGATGAGCCAGTTCTGGGCGTCGTGGGCGGTCGGCACCCTCCTCGCGCACCAGGTAATCCGGCGCTGGGCCCGCGAGCGCGCCCTCGGCGAGCGGGCGTTCGCGCTCGGCACCTGCCTCATGGCGGTGAGCTTCGTGCTGGCGTTCGCCGTGCCCGCCGGGCCGGCGTTGGTCGCCGTGGCGCTCGTGGCCGGGCTGGCCGACGGCTGGACCGAGATCGTCTACACCTCGCGGTTGCAGGCCCTCCCCGACGAGCAACGCGGTCGTCTGTTCGGCCTGTCCGCGACCGCCGAGACCGCCGGCTTCGCCACCGGCATGGTGACCAGCGCCGCCCTGCTCGAGTCGCTGCCCGCATTGACCGTCGTGGCGGCCTTCCACGGTGTCGCCGTGCTCGGTGCCGTGGCGTTGCTGGCCGCCGCGCTCGTCCGCCGCCACGACCGTGACCGCACCACCGAACCCACCCCCTAGGAGAGAGCCGATGCCCGCCAGACCTAACGCGTTGTCCGCCGGCGCCCCGCTCGACCGCACGGAGAGCGACCCGCCGGACGCGTGTTCGGCGCTGCTGCGCGCCGCGGAGCGGCACCCGGGCAACGCGGTGGTGGCCGTGACGTCGCCGGGGAACGAGGTCCGGCTCGGCTACCCGGATCTCCTCCTGCGAGCACGGCGGCTGCTCGGCGGGCTGCGAGCCCGCGGCTGCCGCACCGGCGACCCGGTCGTCCTGCACGGGTTGCCGCTGCCGGACTTCTTCCCGGCGTTGTGGGCCTGCCTACTCGGCGGGCTGCGGCCGGTCACGGTCGCCGAGCCGGTACCGACCGACTCACCGACCGACCCGCCGACCGCCGCGGCGGAGCGCCTCGCCCACGTGTGCCGATTACTCGGCCGGCCGGTCGTGCTCACCGGGCCCGGCACCGTGGCGGCGCTGCGCCACGTGGCCGACCGGTTCGACGCCGGGCGGCCCGCCGCGGTGACCGGCGTCGACGAGTGCGTCGCGGCCGAGCCCGCCGACGACCTGCACCAGCCCGATCCGGACGACGTCGCGCTCCTCATGCTCTCCTCCGGCAGCACCGGGCTGCCCAAGGCGATACAGCTCACCCACCGCGGGCTCGCCGAGTTCGCCGCCGCCACCCGGCGGGTCATCGACGTGCGGTCGGAGCACACCACCGTCAACTGGATGCCACTCGACCACAGCGGGGCGCTGCTCATCTACCACGTGCTCGGGGTGTTCGTCGGCTGCACGAACGTGCACGCCCCGACCGACCTCGTCCTCGGCGACCCGCTGCTGTGGCTCGACCTGCTCGACGAGCACCGGGCGCAGCACAGCTGGGCACCCAACTTCGCCTACCAGCTCGTGGCCGACGCCCTCGACGGGTGCGACCGCGCCTGGGACCTCTCCGGAGTGTCCACTTTGGTCAGCGGCGGCGAGCAGGTGACCGTGCCGGTCGTGTCCCGCTTCCTCGACGCCACGAGGAGGTTCGGCATCCGGGACGACCGCGTGCGACCGGCGTGGGGGATGGCCGAGACCACGACCGCGGTCACGTTCGGCCGGTACACCCCGGCCGCCGTGCACCGGCTGCTCAAGTCCAGCACGGGCGGGGACCTGGAGTGGGCGGGCGAGGACACCCCGGACCGGGACTGCGTCACGCTGGTCGCCGTCGGCCCACCCATGCCGGGCGCCGAGGTCCGCGTCGTCGACCAGCACGGCGAGGTGCTGCCGGAACGCCGCATCGGCCGGCTCCAGGTCCGATCCTGCCGCAACACGCCCGGCTACCTCGGCGACGAGAACGGCACGCGTGCGCTGTTCCCCGACCACGACCGGACCGGGCGAGCCTGGCTCGACTCCGGCGACCTCGCGTTCCTGACCGGCGGCGAGGTGGTGATCACGGGCCGCGCCAAGGACGTGATCATCCTCAACGGGCACAACTACTTCTGTCACGAGATCGAGGACGTGGTGGCCACGGTGCCCGGGCTCGCGGCCGGGCGGATCGCCGCGTGCGGCGTACCCGACGAGCGCACCGGCAGCGAGCGGCTGCACGTCTTCGTCGCCACCGATCTCGCCGACCCGGCGAGCCTGCTCGGCGAGGTCCGCGCCGTGCTGTTCGACCGGCTGCGGCTCTCCGGCTGCCGGGTGGTCGCCGTGCCCGAGCGGGAGTTCCCGCGCACGCCCAGCGGAAAGGTGCGGCGGGCCGCGCTCCGCGAGCGCGCCGCCGCCACCCGGGTGACGATGCCAGTGCGAGCGCCCGGGCGAGAGCGGGGGCTGGTCGCGAAGGTGCGGGAGATCCTCGGTTCGGTGCTCGGCCGCGAGGTCGACGCCGACACGCCGTTCTACGAGCTGGGCCTGACGTCGGTGGGCCTGCTGCGGGCTCGCGGCGTGCTGTCCCGCGAGCTGGACCGGGAGATCGAGCCGACGGCGATGTTCCGGTATCCGACCGTGACCGCGCTCGCCGGCCACCTGGCCGGCCTTCTCTCCGGCCCGGCCGAGCCCACCGGCTCGCCCGCGTCGGGCGGCCGGGTCGCGATCATCGGGTTGGCGCTGCGCTTTCCCGGCGCGAGCACCCTCGACGGGTACTGGGCGAACCTCCGCGACGGCGTGGACAGCGTGCGGCGGTTCACCTCCGGCGAGGTCACCGCGGCCGGCGTGCCCGCCGAGCTCGCGGCCGCGCCCACGTTCCAGCCGGTCGGCGGCGTGCTCGACGACGTCGACGCGTTCGACGCGAGCTACTTCGGGGTGAGCCCGCGTGAAGCCGAGCTGACCGACCCGGCACACCGGCTGTTCCTCCAGTGCTGCCACCACGCGCTGGAGCACGCCGGGTACGCCGGGCCCGGCCGGCGGATCGGCGTGTTCGCGGGCGGCGGCATGAACCTCTACGGCCATCAGGACGCGGCCCGGCCCGGTTTCGTCGACGGGCCCGCGGCGCTGCAGGCCACGATCGGCAGCGAGCCGGACTTCCTCGCGTCCCGGGTCGCCTACCGGCTCGGGCTCACCGGGCCGGCGATCGGGGTGCGGACCGCCTGCTCGAGCTCACTCGTCGCGGTGCACCTGGCGGCGCAGGCGGTGCTGACCGGCGACGCCGACCTGGCGCTGGCCGGGGCCGCCGCGGTCCGTGTCCCACAGGAGGCGGGCTACCGGTACCACGAAGGCTCGATCCTCTCGCCGACCGGCCGGTGCCGTGCCTTCGACGCGTCGGCCGACGGCACGGTCGGTGGCAACGGGGTGGCCGCGGTCGTGCTCAAACCGCTCGACGCGGCGCTCGCGGACGGCGACACCGTGCACGCGGTGATCCTGGGCTCGGCGGTGAACAACGACGGGACCGGCAAGGTGGGGTTCACCGCGCCCAGTGTGCCCGGCCAGCTCGGGGTGATCCGCCAGGCGCTGCACCGCGCCGGGGTGCCGGCGGAGACGATCTCCTATGTCGAGGCGCACGGCACCGGCACGCCACTCGGCGACCCGGTGGAGTTCGACGCGCTCCGCGAGGCGTTCGCCGGGGTGCCGGCCGGTTCCTGCGCACTCGGCTCGGTGAAGCCGAATGTGGGGCATCTGGACAGCTGCGCGGGCATGGCCGGGCTGATCAAGGTCGCACTCATGCTCGGGCACCGCTCGCTGGTGCCGACCATCAACCTGAGCACGCCGAACCCCGTGCTGCGTCTGGCCGGCAGCCCGTTCACCCTGGCCGTGGAACATCGCGAGTGGACGGTCGACGGGCATCCGCGGCGGGCCGGGGTCAGCGCGCTCGGCGTCGGTGGGACCAACGCACACGTGATCCTCGAGGAGCCACCGTCCGCACCGCCCCGGGATGGCCACGGCCGCGCCGTGCTCGTGCCGGTCTCGGCGGCCGACGAGGAGTCGGTGGGCGAGCTGGCCTGGCGGCTGCGCGACCACCTGCGGGCCAACCCGCACCTGGACCCCGCCGACGTGGCGGCGACGCTCGGCGCCGGCCGGCGGCATCTGGCGAGCCGGCTCGCCGTGGTCGGCCGGTCGGCCGCCGAGTTGGCCGACGGTCTGGACGCGGTCGTGGATGCGGGCGTGGAGCCCCTGCCGCCGGTGGGGCCGTTGGTGTTCGCGTTCTCCGGACAGGACGGGGTGCGGGCAGGGCTCGCCGGTGGGCTGTACACGGAGTTCCCGGTGGTGCGCGAGGTGCTCGACGAGTGCGAGCGGGCGCGGCCCGGGCTGCTGGAGCAGCTGCGTGGTGGGGAGGTGCACGATCCGCAGCCGGTGCTGTTCGCGTTCCAGGCCGCGCTGGCGGAGCTGTGGCGCGCGGTGGGGGTCGAGCCGGCCGTGGTCGCGGGGCACAGCCTCGGCGAGTACGCGGCGCTGTACGCGGCGGGTGCTCTGTCGCTTGTGGACGGACTGCGGCTCACGGCGGCACGCGGAGAGGCGATGCGCCAGACCGTGGCGGGCGGGATGGTGGCCGTCAACGCGGAGGCGGCGGTCGCCGAGCGGCTCGCGGCGGCCAGCGGCACGGAGATCGCGGCGGTGAACGCGCCGGGCGTGCACGTGCTGAGCGGTGCGGCGGAGGCGGTGTCGCGGGCGGTGGGGCTGGCGGGCGAGGAGCGGATCGGTTGCGTGCGGCTGGAGGTGGACCACGCGTTCCACTCGGCCCTGGTGGAGCCCGCGCTGGCGGAGCTGGCCCGGCAGGCGGAAGCGGTCGAGTTGCGCCCGCTGCGCGTGCCGATGGTCAGCGGCCTCGACGGCCGGCTGCTGCCGGCCGGCCACCTGCCGGACGGTGACTACCTGTGTCGCCAAGCCCGCGCGCCCGTCCGGTTCGACCTGGTGCTGTCCTCTGTAGACGGCCGGGACGTGCTGGAGGTTGGCCCTGGCGAGGCGCTGACCAGGCTGGCCCGCCGGGCCGGCGCACACTGGCTGACGACCGTCTCCCAGGACGCCGACACCTTCCTCACCGCGCTGGGCACCCTGTACCGCCGCGGCACGACAATCGACTGGACCGCCCTGACGACGACCGGCCGGCGCATCCCACTGCCCGGCTACCCGTTCCGCAAACAGCGCTTCCCGTCGGCACCCACAGACGTGCCCGACGGCACGCCCGACCGTGTTCGGGACTCCGCGCCAGACCAGGCACCGGGCCGGGGCCCGGATCGCCTGGAGGATGTCCGCCGCCGGACGGCGCGCCTGCTGGGGACCGACGTGACGGCCGTGGACCCGGACCGAACGTTCGTAGACCTGGGCGGCGACTCCCTGTCCCTGATGAACCTGACCCGCGACCTGACCGAGACGTTCGGCGTCCGCATCCCGATCAGAACGCTCTTCGGCGACGCCGACACACCACGAAAGCTGGCGGCACTGCTCAGTGAGCGCGCACCGAACACCGCGCCAGACCCGGCCACCGCCGCGGCCGAACCCGTCACTGCCGAGCCGGCCACGCCGACCCCGCACGTGGCACCCGCCGGGCGGTCGAGTGCGGTCGATACGACACCGGCCGTCACCACCGCGTCCGGCGATGGTGAGCTGCAAGCCGTGGTCGAGCAGCAGCTCGCCGTCGCGGGGCAGCTGGTCGACCGCGTCACGGCCCTGATGTCCGAGCAGCTGGCCGCATTCCGAGCGCCGGAGGCCGCGCCCGCGGCGGCGCCGGTCGGCTCGGCGGCGCCTCCGGCCGACTCGGTACCCGCCACGCCGAGTGTCCACACCACGACCGCCCCAGTGCCCAGCCCAGCGCCGAGCGCGGAGTCCGCCGCGCCGACCGGGCCGGTCGTCCCCACACCGGCACCCGTACCGTCGGCCGAGTCGGTCGAGGCTGCGCCGGACGTGGTGCGGGCTGGCGCGGTGGACTTCAGCCTCTACTTCTTCGGGGACTATCCCGACGAGCAGGAGACCGACAAGTACGGGCTCATCACCGCCGCCGCGCGGTTCGCGGATCGGCATGGGTTCCGGGCGGTGTGGTTGCCCGAGCGCCACTTCAACTCGTTCGGTGCGTTGTTCCCCAATCCCTCCGTGCTCGCCGCGGCGCTCGCCGCGCAGACCACTCGGGTCCGACTGCACGCGGGCTCGGTCGTACTGCCCCTGCACGACCCGATCCGGGTGGCGGAGGAGTGGTCCGTCGTGGACAACCTGTCCGGCGGCCGGGTCGGGTTGTGTGTCGCGAGCGGGTGGCACGCGACGGACTTCGTGCTCGCACCCGGCAACTTCGGCCGGCACCGCGACCTCATGTACACCCAACTCGACACCGTGCGGCGGCTCTGGGCCGGGGAGTCCGTGCCGGCCACCTCGGGGTCCGGCGACCAGGTCGAGATCCGCACGCACCCGCGGCCGCTACAGGCCATGCCGCCGATGTACGTCGCCGTCGTCGGAAATCCCGACAGTTACCGGCGCGCCGCCGCGCGGAACCTCGGTGTGGTCACGAACCTCATGACCCAGAGCGTCGAGCGGCTCGCCGCCAACATCGCGCTGTACCGCCGCACCCGCGCCGAGCACGGGCTCGACCCGGCCGCCGGCCACGTCGTCGTGCTCGTGCACACCTACCTCGGTGACGATCTCGACCAGGTGCGCGCGGAGGCGTACGCGCCGTTCTGTGCCTACCTGCGGTCGTCGCTCTCGCTGTTCGACCAGGTCACCACGAGCCTCGGGATGGACATCGACCTCGCGTCGACACCGGAGGACGACGTCGAGTTCCTGCTGGGCCAGGCGTACCGCCGGTACTGCGACTCCCGCGCGCTCATCGGCACGGCGGACGGCTGCGCCGAGGTCGTGACGAGCCTGCTCGCCGCCGGGGCGGACGAGATCGCCTGTTTCGTCGACTTCGGCGTGCCCGGCGACCGGGTGCTGGCCGCACTGCCCACATTGGACGGTCTGCGTACCCGGTTCGCCGAGGGGCGACGAAGTCTGACGGCCGCGCAGCGGCGGATCTGGTTCCTCGACCGGCTCTACCCGAACCAGACGATCTACCACGAGCCCAAGGCAATCCGGCTGACCGGCCCGCTGAACCCCGCCGCCCTCCAGTCGGCGCTCCAGCGCGTCGTCGACCGGCAACCCGCGCTGCGCAGCGTGTTCCGCGACGACGGCGGCGAGCCGTACCGGGTCGAGCTGTCACGGATCATCGTGGACTGTCCAGTGGTGGACGGGTCGACCGAGGAGGAGGCGCTTCGCGAAGCCCTGCGCACCACCGAGGTGTTCGACCTCGGCCAAGGCCCACTGCTCGCCGCCCGGCTCGTCCGGATCTCCGCCGAGCACCACCTGCTCTTCCTGTCCGCGCACCACATCGTGTTCGACTCCTCCTCGACCTCCGTGCTCGTACGTGACCTCGCCGCGTACTACCGGTCCTGGCCCGGCGAGCCCGATGGACTGCCGACGCTGTCGACTTCGGACCTGGACGAGCAGGACGCGACGGACGAGGACGTCGAGTTCTGGCGCGGGCACCTCGCCGGTGCCCCGGAGCTGCGCCTGCCGACCGACCGCCCGCGCCCGGCGAACCGCTCCGGCGCCGGTGGGGCGGTCAGCCACGAGCTGGACGGCGAGCTGGTCGAGCGGCTGGCGGCGTTCACCCAGGCCAACGGCGTCACCTTCTTCATGGCGATCCTGGGTGCCGTCGCCGCCGTCCTCGGGCGGTTCAGCGGGCAGGACGACCTCGTGCTCGGCACCGCGGTCAGCAACCGGCCGCCACGAGCAGCCGACCTGGTCGGCCTGTTCCTCGACACGGTCCCGCTGCGCGTGGACCTGTCCGGCGACCCCAGCTTCACCGGCCTCGCCCACCGGGTCCGGGACACCACGACCGACGCCTACGAGCATCGGGGCGTGCCGTTCGACGAGCTGGTCGGGATCCTCAACCCCGAGCGGGACCCCGTCCGCAACCCGCTGTTCGACGTGATGGTCGAGTTCGAGAACGAGTCCACCGTGGACTTCACGCCCGAGGTCGCCGCGGCGATCCTGGACGTGCCGGCCGATCGGGCACCGTTCGACCTGTCCCTCTACCTCACCCGGCACACCGGCGGTCTGCGGATCTCCGTCGAGTACGACTCCGACCTGTTCACCGCAGCGACCGTGCGGCGGCTGCTGGACCACTTCGAGGCGACGCTGCGGCGCGCGGTCGACGACCCGGCCGTGCCGCTGTCGACACTCACCTCGGCCACCGGCGAGGAACGTGCGGACCTCGCGCGCTGGCAGGGAGATCCGCTGCCCGAGCCGCCGTGCCTGCACGAGCTCGTCGAGAGCCAGGTCGACCGGACGCCCGACGCCACGGCCGTGCTCGGCACGGACGGCGAGCTGACCTACCGCGAGTTGGACGAGCGGGCGAACCGGCTGGCCAACGGGCTGCTCGCGCGCGGCATCAGCCGTGGCGACCTGGTCGCCGTGCGGCTGGACCGCGGACCCGAGCTGATCGTCACGCTGCTGGCCGTGCTCAAGGCAGGCGCGGCCTACCTGCCACTCGACCTCACCCTGCCGCAAGCCCGCGTGGACCTGGTGCTCGCCGACAGCTCGGCCGCCCTGCTACTGACTGTCGACACGCTGCCGGAGGACGGGCCCGCGACCCGCCCGTCCGTCCCGGTCGGGCCGGCCGACCTCGCCTACTGCGTCTACACGTCCGGCTCCTCGGGCCGGCCCAAGGGCGTCCTCGTGCCGCACCGCGGGCCGGCGAACGTGGTCCGCTGGCAGGCCGCGCAGAGCGGTCCACACAGGACGCTGCAGTGGACCTCGCCGGCGTTCGACGTGAGCGTGCAGGAGATCTTCGGCACGCTCGCCGCGGGCGCGTGCCTCGTACTCATCGACGACGAGGCGCGCCACGATCCGGCCGCCGTCGTCGCCGTGGCCCGCGAGCACCGCGTGGAGCGCGTCTTCATGCCGTTCACGCCGCTGAAGTACCTGCTGGAGTCCCGGCCGCGCCTGCCGGACCTGCGGATGGTCGTCTCCGCGGGCGAGCCGATGGTGCTCACCCCGGCCGTGCGCCGGTTCTTCGCCGAGCACCCGGACTGCCTGCTGTACAACCAGTACGGCCCCACCGAGGGCTCGATCATCGTGACCAGCCACCGGGTCGACCCGGCGCGTGCGGACAACCCGCCCATCGGCGCGCCGATCGCGGGGATCACCGTCGAGCTGCTCGACCCGCGCGGCGAGCCGGTGCCGGTCGGCGCCACGGGTGAGATCCACATCGGCGGGCCGGCGGTGGCCGACGGCTACCTCGGCCGCGCCGCCGAGACCGCGGCGGCCTTCGTCGTCGACCCGAGCCGGCCCGGCGCCCGGCGTTATCGCACCGGCGACCTCGGCCGGTGGCGCGGTGACGGGACGATCGAGTTCCTCGGCCGGCGCGACGACCAGGTCAAGATCCGGGGTTTCCGGGTCGAGCCGGGGGAGACCGAGCGCGCGCTCGCCGACCTGCCGGGCGTGCGGGACGCGGCGGTCGTCGCGCGGTCCGGTCCGTCCGGCGAGCCCGAGCTGGTCGCGTACGTCGTGCCGGCGAACGGGACAGCACTCGACGCGCTCGCATCGCGCCTACGGGACGAGCTGCCGCACTATCTCGTGCCGCACCAGTGGGTGGCGCTGGACCGGCTCCCGGTCACCCCGAACGGCAAGCTCGACCGTCGCCGGTTACCCGAGCCCGGCAGCGACGCGGACCCGGTAGGCGCCGAGCCCACGACACCGACCGAGCGAGTGCTGCACGAGCTGTGGGGCGCCGAGCTCGGCCGTTCCCCGGTCCCGGTGGACCGGTCGTTCTTCGCGCTGGGCGGGCATTCGCTGTCGGTGGTGCGGTTGCTCAACCGGGTCGGCGAGCGGCTCGGCCGAGCCCCGTCGATGACCGAGTTCTTCCGCAACCCCACCATCCGCGGCCTTGCGGGACTGCTCGACGGCGGGGACGTGGTCGACACGGCGCCACTCACCACGACGCAGCGCCGGCTGTGGCGCCGCCACCACGCGCTGGCGAACCCGGCCGTCTACAACGTGGCACACCGGGTCGACCTCACCGGCGACCTCGACCCGGAGGCGCTGCGGCGGGCCGTCGAGGCGCTCGTGCACCGGCACGCCGCGCTGCGGATGCGGGTCGCCGAGCGGGACGGCGAGCTGGTGCAGGAGGTCCTCGCGCCGGCCCCGGTCCCGCTCGACGTCCACGAGGTGCGCGACGCCGACGCGTGGTGCGCGGAGGTCGTCGAGCCCCCGTTCGACCTGAGAACCGCGCCGCTGCACCGGATCCGGCTCGGGCGGCTGGGCCCGGACCGGTGGGTGCTCGTCGTCGTGCTGAACCACATGATCTGCGACGGCGTGTCGATGGGCATCGTGTGGCGCGAGCTCGCCGAGCTGTACGCCGCGGCGCGGGAGGGTCGCGAGCCCGGCCTGCCGGCCGCGGTGCCGCACGCCGACTACGCGCGGTGGGCGCCCACGGCGCAGCGCCGGGCCGAGCTCGAGCGGTTCTGGCGCACCGAGCTGTCCGAAGTAGACATCGTGCCGCGGCTGCCGGCTGACCGGCCGCGACCCCGGGCGTTGTCCGGCCGCGGTGCGCTGCACGAGTCGGTGCTGCCGGCCGACCTGGCCCATGGCGTCGAGGAGGTCGCCGCCGCGGTGGGCGGCACACCGTACGCGGTGCTCGCGACGGCCTTCGCCGCATGGCTGGCGCGGGCGTGCGGCCGGACCGAGGTCGTGCTCGCGGCGTCGAGCGCGAACCGCACCAGGCCGGAGCACGAGGACGTGGTGGGGCTGGTCGGTGACGCGGTGCTGGTGCGGGTCCGGCCGGGCGAGTCCGGCCTGGCGGAACAGGTGCGGGCGTTCTCCGCCGGCCTGTACGCGGCACTGGACCACCAGGACCTGCCGCTCGACGACGTCGCCGCCGTGGTGGCGCCCGAGCTCGTGCCTGCGCCCGAGGACTGGCCGTTCCCCACCGTGCGGTTCACGGTGGTCACCACCCCGCCACCGCGGCTCGACCTCGACGGCGTCGAGTCACGGGTGCGCGGTGTCGCGGTGCCGGGAGTGGCGCGCACCGAGTTGTACGTGCGCGTCGAGCCGGGCCCGGATGGGCCGCGGATCTTCTGGGAGTACTCCACGGACCTGTTCACCGCGGCGACGGTGGCCGCCTGGGACGCCGACCTGCGCGCCCTGCTGACCCGACTGGTTCGGCCCGCGAGCTAGCGCCCTCCGCCGCCTCCGCCGGTCATCGGCACCACGGTCAGCGAGGCCCCCGGCAGGATGCCGACCTCGGAGAGCACGCGGTAGTCCCGCTCGGTGCGCAGCTGGCGGCGGGCGGAGGAGGTGCCGATCCATGGCGAAGCACACCGAGTCGAGCTGATCGGTGACGGTCGAGGTCTCGTCGGGGATGTCGATGGTGCTGGCGTGAGGGCGAAGTACGACGCCGCGCTGCCGGACCGGATCCTGCTCTTCCCCAACACGCCGCGGCCGGTCTCGTTCACCGTGCGTTCCTCGACGACACCGCCATCCTGACGGTCGCCATCGGCGCGATCACCGGCGGTTAGTGCGTGTCCGGCTCGGCGGGCCCGCGGCCGTAGGCGATGCCGAACCGCCCGTCGTGGCTGGTGATCGTCACCGAGCGGACCGCGGCGGCGATCATCAGCAGTACGCCCAGGTTCTCGCCCAGTTCCTCGACGTGCATGACGAGTACGTAGATCGGGCCACTCTCGTCCCGCGCGACCAGCAGGCCCTGCACCAACTCCATGCCTATCGCGGAACCGAGCAGCAGGACCAGCCCGGCGATCATGCACCACCGGGGAACGCCGGTGAGGCGCCACGCCAGCAGCCCGAGTGCCACCGCGACGACCGCGGCCACGATGATCCCCGGCACCAGCCAGTACCCGGGGAAGCGCTCGAAGCTCACCCAGTCCCGGCCGATCCGCTCCAGCCGCTCGTGCAGCGAGGTGTGGTCGTCCAGCGACAGCGCGCCGAGCACGGCCGCGCTGACGAACCACGCCCACGCGCCCCGGAACCGCGACGCGACCGCGAGCGCGCCGGCCGCGGCGTGACTCACCGCGGCGAGGACCAACAGTGCCACGCTCCACCACGTCGGGAGGTTGCCCTCGGAGAAGACGTCGAAGTAGACCCGGATCTCACCGCGCTCGGTCGTCAGCGGGTGGTCGATCAGGGCGGGGATGGCCATGCTCAGGACGTTGAGCAGCACCGTCACGCCCAGCATCCACCAGGCCAGCGTGCGCAGCCGCACCGCTCGCGGCCGCGCATCCGTCGGGCGAACGACCTCGGTGCGTTCGACGCCGGTCTCCATGCCGCCCCCAAAAGGTGAACCGGTGGTTGACAGCACCTTAAGCGCCCGGGGCCCAACCGGCATTCGTCAGGCGCGTGTCGGGGTGTCGCGCGGTCACCAGCAGGTCTCAGCCGATCCCGGTGATGATCTCTGCGGCCGGTCCGACACAGAGCGCGCCCCGGAGGGGAGTGGCGTGGTCGAGGCGCGCGACCTGGCTTGCGCCGGCCAGGTTCCAGATCCGTACCGTCCGGTCCGTGCTCGTGGTGACGGCGACCGGTGACCCGTCGAGGTCGGCGTGGGCGGACACGCGGTGACCGTGCCCCGGTGACCGGTGAGGGTGGCGCGCTGCGTGCCGGTAGCCAGGTCCCACACCCGCACCGTCGCGTCGTCGTCCCCGGTGACGGCCACCGCGTGTCCGCCCACGCTGCCGCACGTCATGGCCGGCACCTCGGTGTCGCCGTGCGCGAGCGTGGTGTGCGGGGTGCCGGTGGTGACCGCGAGCGCTCGCCCGTCCACCCGCGCGCACGCCACCGCCGCCACCGGGCCGCGGTAGCCGGCGAGGGTGGCGCGCTGCGTGCCGGTGGCCAGGTTCCACACGCGCACGGTCGCGGCCTCGCCGGCCGTGACGGCGACGGTCCCCTCGTCCAGCTCGCAGCGGGCGACGTCGACGATGTCGCCGTCGTGGCCGGGGCGGGCCCGTGCGGGTGAGCTCGCCGGTGGCCCGGAGGTTCCAGGTTTGAACCGTGCCGTCCTCGCTGCCGGTGACCGCGACCGGCTGCCGTCCAGCTCGGTGCACGCCACCGCGGTCACTGCTTCCTGGTGGCCGGTGAACGTCGCACGCGACGCCGCCGGTGGCGAGGTCCCACACGCGCACCCTCGCCTCGACGCCGCCGCTGAGGGCGACCGGCCGTCCGTCCACAGTGGAGCACGCCAGGGCGTTCACCCCGAGGCGTCCGGTGAGGGTGGCGCGAGCGCAGCGCCGTCTGCACCGAGCCCGGCACCCGGACTAGCGTGTGTCGGCGTCCGGCGCCACCACTCCAGCAGCTCCTGCTCGACGCCCTCCCGCACGTCCTCGGCGCGATAGAACGGATCGCCGACGGCCAGCAGCTCGCCGGGCGGGCGGAACAGGTCGCCGTAGAACGCCATCGCCACGTCGCCGGCCGGCACCGGGTCGCCGCCGGCACGGGTCACACCGCCGGCCACCACGCCCGGAGCAACGTCTGCTCACCACCCAGCTGCGCGGCGACTCCGTGCACGCAGACGACCCGCGCTATCAGACCTTTCGTCCGGCCGCCACCGTACCGGGACGGCTGATCAACTCGCGGGCGGTCGGAACAACAGCACGGCGAGGCCGGCGGCGAGGGCGAGCGCGCCGCCCACGGTGACCGCCGGGAGGCGGGACCGCAGGGCGACGTCCCACGACTCACCCGCCCGGCCGGCGTAGCGGGTCAGCGGGGTGAGCGCGCGGCCGAGCCCGAAGCCGGCGCCGGTCAGGGCCGCGGTCGCCAGGTCCGGTGTGGACAGTAGGAGCGCCGCCGCCAGGACGTACGGGCTGGTCGCCGGAACGTACGTGCGCACGCCCGTGCCGAGCTCGAAGCCGAACCGCAGGGAACCGCGGACCACGTCCCGGTTCAGCACGTCCCGCGGAACCTGGCGGGCGTTCTGCGGCAGCGGGAACCGGACGACGCCCGCGTCACGCAGCACGCCAAGCCCGGCGAGGGCGACGACGAGCGCGTGCCGAACCGGTTGCGGCACGGGCGAGGGCAGGCCGCTGGCCAACCACAGCACCAGCGCACTCAGCATCCCGCCCAGCACCAGGCCGGCGCTGAACAACGCCAGCACCACGCCTCGCCCGGTCCGGCCCCGCCACCCTGGCGAGGTCAGCGCGCTCGCGCTGTTCCTGGTTCAAACCGAGCCCGACAGGGCGTAGCCGGCCAGCCCGCCGAGCACCGCCCAGGCCGCGACCGCCCAGCCGGCCAGGACCACGGCCACGGCGCCGGCCGCGAGGACGAGTTGCGGCGCGAGCGGGTCGGTCAGCCACCGGCGCAGCACTCCCGGCGGCGCGTCCGGTCTGGTCACACCGCACCACCGGCGAGGGTGCGCCAGGTCCGCGGGCCGACGACCCCGTCGACGGACAACCCGTTGTGCCGCTGGAAGTCGCCTGCCGTGGCGTGGGTGTACGCGCCGAAGATCCCGTCGACGGCGAGCTGGTAGCCGTACCGGTTGAGCTGTACCTGCGTGGCGCGCACGTGCGGCCCGCGGTCGCCCGAGCGCGTGGTGACCGCGAGGACCGGCCAGGTCGCGGCGTTCACGGTCCCGGTGACCGCGAGCCCGTGGGCCGACTGGAACTCGCGCACCGAGTCGGTCGTGCCCGAGCCGTACACACCGTCCACAGTGGTCGTGAGCCCGTGGAAGGTCAGCAGGTGCTGGATGCTCGACACCGTCTCGCCGGTGCTGCCGGCGCCGACCGTCGGCCAGGCGACCGACTCGGGGCAGCCGCAGTCGGTGGTCCACCGGCAGATCGAGCGCACCCAGCCGGAGTCGGTGCGGCGGTACCCGTCGTGGCAGCGTCGCTCGATGTGGCACGAGCACGCCCCGCAGGCCTGGTCGTATCGCCACATCCAGCCGTCGTAGCTGCCGCCGAAGCAGGCGTTGGGCCGCAGCCGCCAGGTGACCTGGTCGTTCTTGTGGAACCCGAGGTTGGCCCCGGAGGTCTCGCACGCGTCCGCGAAGATCGTGCTCGGGCCGCAGCCGGGTGAGCAGTCGTCGTCCTCGGCGTAGGACGGGCATGTGGGGTAGATGTCGTACCCGTCGGCGACCGCCCGGCGCACCGAGGGGAAGACGCCGCCGAGCACGGTCAGCCCGAGCACGCCGCCGGCCCGCAGGATGTTCCGTCTGGTCGGCGTCCAGCCCGGACCGGACGGTCGGCGACCGCGCCGCCGCCACCGAACCGGCATGCCGGGGTCGGTACCGCGCAGCGGCGGAACGGCGGGGGTGCTCATGATCGACCTCCAGAGCTCACCGGGGCGAGCAGCTCACCGATCGCCGCCCGGGATCCGACCGGTCCCGCGCCGGCGACCCGGCCGTCGCCGCCGACGAGGACCGCGAACGGGACGGCGACCGCGTCGTAGGTGGCGAAGAGCCGGCCCTGGTGGCCGTGTGCCGCGACCCCGGACGGCACGTCGGGCGCGGGTCCCTCGTAGATCGCGTGCACCGACAGCCCCGTGCCGGCGACCGACACGGATTCGTCGAGCACGTCGGTGCAGGTGTGGCAGGACGGGCGCAGGAACAGCAGCACCGCCGGCGGGCGTGCGTCGAGCCGGTCGAGGTGCGGCGCCGCGGTGCCCGGCCGCGGGCCGACCGGGTCACGCCGTCCCGCGGCGCCGGACGACAGCGTGTGCACCTGGCGGACCAGGCCGGACACGACCAGTGCCAGCAGCAGCAGGGCCACCCAGGTCACGATCAACGCACTGGTCTGGAAGCTCACGAGACCACCTCGGCACGGGCCGGTTCGCGCATGGCCGCGGGCAGATGCCAGAGCAGCGTGCCGAACGTGGCCGCCGCGAGTAGGACCACGAGCGGCTCCGGCCCGAACGGGACGAGCGGCAACGACCCGGCGCCCACCCCCGCGACCGCGGCAGCTGCGGCGAGGCCGGCGAGGACGAACGCGCGGGTGATCACCCAGCGGTCCATCGGCACCTCGACCCCGCCGCAGCCGCACGGCCCGCCGCGCCCGGTCCGGGCGACGTGGCTGCCGTAGCAGCCATAGCCCACGAAGAGAAGGGCGGCGCCGGTCAGGGCGACCGGGAGCGGACCGGTCACCAGCACGACGGCCAGCACCACCTCGGCGGCGGTCACCACGGCCGCCACCGCGCGGACCGTCCGGCGCGGCAGGATCCCGTGCGCGACGAGCGCCGCCGCCAGCGCGTGCGGCGCCCGAAGCCGCTCGGCGACGGCGAGGACGAGGACGGCCAGGACGGTGTAGGCCGCGACGCCGGCTGCGAACGTGAGCATCGCGGGCCTCACCGGGCGCCGAGCCGGCGCAGTCCTAGCCGGTCCACCAGCGCCGGCACGCGGGCGGTGTCGGTGCCGGCGAGCGGCAGCACCGTGGCCCAGATGTCGGTTCCGGCGAGCACGAAGTAGGGGTCGCCGTTGGACAGGCGGTCGGCGAACAACTCGCCGGAGCGGGTACGCGCACCCTGCCACGCGGGCAGCCGGGTCGCCTGCGGTGCCGAGGGGGTCGTCACCTCGAGCAGGCCGAGCGACGGGATCTCCTTGACCACGGTCGCCGGTGTCGCGAGGGCGCTGCCCGCCTCCGGCCGCACGGCCACGCCGTCCTCGTGCTCGGTGATGCCGAGGGTGCGCAGGATGCCGACCGCCGTGGCGGTGGAGGCGGTGTAGAGGTGGCTGATCAGGCAGTGCCGCCGCCCTCGCCACACGGCGAGCAGGAGATCCTCGACGATCCGCGAGCCCGGCTCGGCGCGGCGGGTGTGCCCGACGACCAGCGTCCCGCCGGCGAAGCGCAGCTCCTCGTCGAACCGGGACACGCCGAGCGCCGCGGCCACCTCGTCGCCGAGCCCGGTCGGCCCCGTGACCAGCTCGTACCGCCGGCCGTGCACGGTCACCTCCACCGAGGAGGTGACCGGTTCGCGGAGATCGAGCGTGCCGCTGAGCTCGTACCGCCGGCCGTCGAGAGCCCGGTGCACCACCCGGGTCGCCACACTGGTCGCGCTGGTCACCCGACACCTCCGCACCCGGCTTCGGTACTGACTGACATCAATGCGTTACGTCAGGTGAATCTATTACGAAAGTGCTGAGCCGTCGAGAGTCGGCAGCCGAGCGGGCCGGCCCGTCGGTGCCGCTCGGCGGAGCGCCGAGACGTGGCGATCGCCGTGACGAACGCCTCAGATCAACATGTGCGCGGATGTGCATGAGTTGCGCTGGCATGACCGGTCGATCGCACCGGCCGGGCCTGGCTGGCACGCCCGTGTCAACTTGATTGGTTCCAGAAAGTCGGCCAGACTGCGGCGTGTGCCCACGACTTCGGACTTCGAGCGCATGCTACGCGGGGTCTCGCTGCGTGTGACGCGTCCTCGTGTGGCGGTGCTGTCCGCGGTGCACGACCACCCGCACGCCGACACCGACTCGATCATCGGCGCCGTGCGTACGGGCTTCGGTGGGGTGTCCCACCAGGCCGTCTACGATGTGCTGCGGGCGCTGACCACGGCGGGCCTGGTGCGGCGCATCGAGCCGCCGGGCTCCGTGGCACGCTACGAGGCGCGGGTCGGTGACAACCACCACCACGTCGTGTGCCGGTCGTGCAGTGCCATCGCCGACGTGGACTGCACTGTCGGCATGAAGCCCTGCCTGACCGCGTCCGATGACCACGGCTTCGCGATCGACGAGGCCGAGGTCGTCTACTGGGGCCTGTGCCCCGCCTGCTCCACCGCAGTTCCTGAGCACACCGTTTAGATCCCGGAAGGATTCACGTGGCTGACAGTCCAGACGCCCCTGACGCTGTTGTTGGAGAGATGAACGAAGAAGGCGCCGGCGGGTGCCCGGTGTCGACCGGGCGCTTCAACCACCCGACCGAAGGTGGGAGCAGCCGTGACTGGTGGCCGAACCAGCTCAACCTGGCGATCCTGCGCAAGCACTCCGCCGTGGCCGACCCCATGGACGGGGACTTCGACTACGCCGCCGAGTTCCAGACCGTGGACCTCGACGCCCTCGCGAGCGACGTCGACGAGGTGCTGACGACCTCGCAGGAGTGGTGGCCGGCGGACTTCGGGCACTACGGGCCGTTCATGATCCGGATGGCGTGGCACAGCGCGGGCACGTACCGCATCCACGACGGCCGCGGCGGTGCCGGCGCCGGCATGCAGCGCTTCGCGCCGCTGAACAGCTGGCCCGACAACGGGAACCTCGACAAGGCGCGCCGGCTGCTCTGGCCGGTCAAGAAGAAGTACGGCAGCAAGATCTCGTGGGCCGACCTGATGATCTTCGCCGGCAACCGTGCCCTGGAGACGATGGGCTTCAAGACCTTCGGCTTCGCCGGTGGCCGCGCGGACGTCTGGGAGCCCGAGGAAGACGTCTACTGGGGCCCCGAGCGCACCTGGCTCGGCGACGAGCGCTACAGCGGTGACCGCAAGCTCGAGGATCCGCTGGCCGCCGTCCAGATGGGCCTCATCTACGTCAACCCCGAGGGCCCGAACGGCAACCCGGACCCGCTCGCCGCGGCCCGTGACATCCGCGAGACGTTCCGGCGCATGGCGATGAACGACGAGGAGACCGTCGCGCTGATCGCGGGCGGCCACTCGTTCGGCAAGGCGCACGGCGCGGCTCCCGACACGGAACACGTCGGGCCCGAGCCCGAGGGCGCTCCGCTGGAGGAGCAGGGCCTCGGCTGGAAGAACAGCTACGGCACCGGCAAGGGCCGCGACGCGATCACCAGTGGCCTCGAGGTCACCTGGACGCCCACCCCGACGACGTGGGACAACAGTTTCTTCGAGACCCTGTTCGGCTACGAGTGGGAGCTGGAGCAGAGCCCCGCGGGCGCCAACCAGTGGCGGCCGAAGGCCGGTGCCGGCGCCAACACCGTGCCGGACCCCGAGGACGGGTCGTTGTCCCGCCCGCCGACGATGCTGACGACCGACCTCGCGCTGCGGATGGACCCGATCTACGAGCCGATCTCGCGGCGCTTCCTCGAGCACCCGGACGAGCTCGCGGACGCGTTCGCGCGCGCGTGGTTCAAGCTGACCCACCGCGACATGGGACCGATCCAGCGCTACCTCGGCCCGCTCGTGCCGCGGGAGACGCTGATCTGGCAGGACCCGGTCCCCGCCATTGATCACGATCAGGTCGGCGAGGCGGACGTCGCCGACCTGAAGGGCCAGATCCTCGCCTCGGGACTGTCGGTCCCACAGCTCGTGTCCACCGCGTGGGCCTCGGCCTCGACGTTCCGCGGCAGCGACAAGCGCGGCGGGGCGAACGGTGCCCGGATCCGCCTCGAGCCGCAGCGGGAGTGGGAGGTCAACGACCCCGACACGCTGGCGACGGTGCTGCGCACGCTGGAGGGGATCCAGGAGTCCTTCAACAGCGCGCAGACCGGCGGGAAGCGGATCTCGCTCGCCGACCTCATCGTGCTCGGCGGGTGCGCCGCGGTCGAGCAGGCCGCGAAGGACGCCGGCCACGACGTCCGGGTCCCCTTCACCCCGGGGCGGACGGACGCGTCGCAGGAGCAGACGGACGTGGAGTCGTTCGTCCCGCTCGAGCCGGCCGCGGACGGGTTCCGCAACTACCGTGGGAAGAACCACCGGCTGCCCTCGGAGTATCTGCTGATCGACCGCGCGAACCTGCTGACCCTGAGCGCGCCCGAGATGACCGTCCTCGTGGGCGGCCTGCGTGTCCTGGGCGCGACCCACCAGCAGTCCCCGCTGGGCGTGTTCACGTCGAGCCCCGGGTCGCTGACGAACGACTTCTTCGTGAACCTGCTCGACATGGGCACGCAGTGGCGGGCGGCGGGGACGGCCGAGTCCCAGGACCCTGAAACCTCCGAGTCCTTCGAGGGCCGCGACCACGCCACGGGCGAGGTCAAGTGGACCGGCAGCCGCGTCGACCTCGTGTTCGGCTCGAACTCGGAGCTGCGTGCCGTGGCCGAGGTCTACGCGAGCGACGACGCGCGGGAGAAGTTCGTGCACGACTTCGTGGCCGCCTGGACCAAGGTCATGAACCTGGACCGGTACGACCTGAACTGATCCCGGAGTCCGGGCCGGCCGCACGCCGGCAGGCCCGGACCCCCTCGGGCTCTCCTCCGGTCGGAGCGACCTTGCCAGCGGTGCTCCGGCGGTGGCCGTTCTGGTGCGCCCGTAGCATTCGGGGCGGACGGCAGGCGGGTCGAGCAGGGGAGTCCCAGTGCGGGAGATCGTGGTCTTCAGCGGCAGCGCACATCTGGATCTGGCCGCGGAGATCTGCGCGCACCTGGACGTTCCGCTGGAGCCGGTACGGGTGACGCGGTTCGCCAACGACTGTCTCGAGGTGCAGCTGCAGGCGAACTGCCGCGAGCGCGACGTGTTCATCATCCAGCCGCTCGTCGCGCCGGTGCAGGAGAACCTCGTCGAGCTGCTGCTCATGCTCGACGCCGCGCGCGGGGCGTCCGCCGCACGAACGACGGTCGTCATGCCGCACTACGCCTACGCCCGGTCGGACAAGAAGGACGCGCCGCGCATCTCGATCGGCGGCCGGCTCGTCGCCGACCTGCTCGTCGCGGCCGGGGCGAACCGGGTGCTCGCCATGACGCTGCACTCCCCGCAGGTGCACGGGTTCTTCAGCATCCCGGTCGACCACCTGCACGCACTGCGCGAGCTCGCCGCCTACTTCCGGCGCCTGGATCTGGACAACACGATCGTCGTGTCGCCGGACCTGGGCAACGCCAAGCCGGCGTCGCACTTCGCGAGCCTGCTGGACGTCCCGGTGGCGGCGGGGGCGAAGCAGCGGTTCGCCGAGGACAAGGTCGAGATCAGCTCGATCATCGGGGCGGTCGCCGGTCGCGACGTGATCGTGCTGGACGACGAGATCGCCCGGGGCAGCACGGTGCTCGAGCTCCTCGACCGGCTGCGCGAGCAGGGTGTCCGCTCGATCCGCGTCGCCTGCACGCACGGTTTGTTCGCCGCGGACGCGCTCAAGCGGATCGGTGACCAGACCGACGTGCTGGAGATCGTCTGCACGAACACCGTGCCGATCGCGGAGAGCAACTCGAAGCTGACCGTGCTCTCCGTCGGGACCGCGCTCGCCGAGGCGATGCGCCGGATACACGACGGGGAGTCGGTCAGCGCGCTGTTCTAGAGCGGACTAGGGCGTCTCGCCCCGCTCCGTGACGCGAGAGGTGACGCGCGAGCCGTACGCGGCGTTCGCCTGCTCGTTCGCGAGCCGACGAGCCTCCCGCTCGTGGGCGAACTCGTCGAACTCCTGGCGGTCTCGGAGGCGGCCGAGCGCGAGCACGGCGATCCAGTGCGCGATGCCGATGATGACCAGCGCGACGCCGAGCCGGAACACGACGCTCTCAGTCGGGGTGTCGGCCGGCACGTCCATCGTCGAGATGAGCGCGAGCACGCCCAGCACGACGAAGTGGAATAAGACCGTCACGAGCCTGGTCAGCGACTCCGCTGACGCGTTCGGCGCGGACTGCTGGAGCAACCTGCGGCCGTTGCGGTAGATGATCTGGCCGTCGACGAGCACGAGCACGGTACCGATCAGCAAGAACGTCACGTAGCTGTTGGTATTCATGGCTTGTACCTCTCGTCCGGTGATTCGGACCGGAACCACGAACGGCGAGTAGCCCGCGCGGCGTGCCGTGAAACTCGTTCGCGCGTGCGAGCCGGCGACGCCGCCGCGACGATGGCCCGGCTGTCGGTGCACCAGGTCCGGCGCCTGCCCGTGCTCGACGGTGACCGGCTGGTCGGGATCGTCGCCCAGGCCGACGTGGCCCGGGCACTGGACGATCCGCGGGTCGGTGATCTGGTGCGCGCGCTGTCCGTCGACTGAGCCCGAGACCAGACCCCGACGAACGGCGCTGCCGGCCGGTCACGTTCACCTCATACGGTTTCGATGTCCGCGCCGGCGGGCACTCCACACGCGACCGCACGGAAGGAGCACGACCGATGCGCAGTGAGGGATCGACCGCCCAGGTGACCGCGCACCGGCTCGTCCACTGTGTACTCGACAGTGACGCGGACGGGTTGACCGACACGCTGGAGTCCGTGGTGGAGCAAGGAGATCAGCTCAGGCCATACATCCGCGGCGTCGTGGCGGAACTGATCCAGCTCGGGGCTAGAGCGGTGCGGCACAGTGTCGGCCCGGACAAGCAGCAGCCCGCGTTCGCGGTGGACCTGCGCGACGTCGCCGACGAGCCGGTTTCGATCGACGAACTCGAGCCGCACGCGCGTGCCACGATCCGCGCCCTGCTGGCCGACCTCAACGGCTGTCCGCAGGACGCGCAGTTCCAGCTGGACCTCGCCGTGCGGCAGCTGGATCCGTTGAGCGGCTTGGAAACCGTGCGCCGCGCGCTGACCATGACGATCGCGCTGCTGCAGTGGTCGGGGGAGGCGTGATGCGCCCCGAGAACGGCGCCGGCGACCCGGCGAACGAGGCCGACGTGCTGGAGCAGCAACGGGATCTGACCGAGGACACCGAGGACACCGAGCCGGACGAGGTGCCGAGCACGGACGTCGAGGCGAATCCGGCGGACCTGCGGGAGCAGAGCCTTCCCGTGCCGTCCGAGGAGGAGGACTGGCCCGATGCATGAGGGCGTCGACCCGGGCACCCCGCCGAAGGACACGCGGAACCCGGACGAGGTGGCGCAGACCCGGCGGCGCTGAGCTCCGCCGAGGACTCGACGAGGACCGGCTCGACGCCGACTCGCTGGAGGAGGGCGCCGACCCGCCGGAGCACTGGTCGGCGGCCGCCCGGTACGGCACGACGCCCTACGAGCGGAGCCGGGGCGAGGACCCGGACCGCAGGCTGAGCGCCGAGCGCCCGGACGTCGAGTAGCGCCGTCCCGCGGGGCGCCCTCCGCGCGGTACCCGGCGCCTATGCTGGGCCCGTTTGCCGAGACCGGGGGAGGGCCCTTGCTTTACCAGTTCGTCCGCTATGTCCTGGCACCGCTCGTACGGCTCGTCTACCGACCGCGGGTCGAAGGCCTGGAGAACGTGCCGGCCGAGGGCCCGGTGATCATCGCGGCGAACCACCGCGCGGTGCTCGACACGGCGGTGATCTCGCTCGTCGTCCGCCGGCAGGTCCGGTTCCTGGGCAAGGCCGAGTACTTCACCGCCCGCGGCCTGCGGGGCCGGCTGATGGCCGCGTTCGTCGACGCGCTCGGCTTCGTCCCGGTGCAGCGCGGCAACGCGCACGCGGGCCTCGCCGCGCTCAACGCCGGCCAGACCGTGCTCAACGGCGGCGGCGTCTTCGCGATCTACCCCGAGGGCACCCGGTCGCTCGACGGCCGGCTCTACCGCGGGCACACCGGCGTGGCCGTGCTCGCGCTGACCACCGGCGCGCCGGTGGTGCCGGTCGCGCTGTTCGGGACGCAGATGCTGATGCCGCGCGGCGGCAGGATTCCGCGGTACGCGCGGGTCGGCATCCGCTTCGGCGCACCGATGGACTTCTCCCGGGTGACCGAGCGCGACCAGCGTGCCCGCCGCGCGATCACCGACGAGGTGATGGCCGCGATCCGCGAGCTGTCCCAGCAGGAGTACGTCGACAGGTACCACCGCCGCCCCGACGAGGACCGAGACGAGGGCATAGCCTGACCGGTCGTGGGCTGATCCGGCTTGTTGGTAACTCACCACTTGTAAGCCTTCTGGGTTATCGTTGACCCACGCAGCGCCAAGGAGGTCGGGGTCCATGCGACGTGGTCGGGTTTCCCGCTTGGTTGCGGCATTGGCGATCGTCGCTGGTGGGGTGGTGTGGACCCAGGGGACGGCCGGTGCGGCCGACGTGGGCCTGGCCGCCTTCGCGCGGCAGGCCGCCGGGCAGCGGGTCATCTACTCCTACCCGGGGCTCACCCCGCCGCAGGGCCTGTTCGACCGGATCCGCGCGGGCGAGGCCGCCGGTGTGATCTTCTTCGGCGAGAACGTGTCCAGCCTGCCGCAGATCACCGGCGTCGTGGCGCAGCTGCGCGCGGCCGCCGCGGAGAGCCCGGTGCGCGAGCCGTTGCTGCTGATGACCGACCAGGAGGGCGGTGAGGTCCGCCGGCTGCCCGGCGAGCCGGCCCTGTCGCACAAGGACGTCGGCCAGTCCGCCGACCCCGCCGCGGCGGCCACGAACGCGGGGCGGGGCGCGGGGGAGAACCTCGCGGGTGTCGACATGAATGTGAACCTGGCGCCGGTGCTCGACGTCTACCACGCGCCGGGTGACCTGATGGACCAGTTCGAGCGGTCGTTCAGCATGGACCCGGCCGCCGTGTCGCGGCTCGGTGCGAACTACCAGACCGCGCAGCAGGCGGAGGGTGTCGCCTCGACGCTGAAGCACTTCCCGGGCCTGGGCCCGGCGAACGCCGACCAGAACACCGACACCCGGCCGGTCACCCTGGACGTCCCACTGTCCACTTTGCGCAGTGTGCACGAGGCGCCGTACCAGGCGTCGATCACCGCGGGGGCGAAGCTCGTGATGCTGTCCTGGGCGGTGTACCCGGCGCTGGACCCCGCGCGCCCGGCCGGACTGTCCTCCGTGGTCGTTCAGCAGGAGCTGCGCTCCCGCAACGGTTTCACGGGCGTGACGGTCTCCGACGCGCTGGAGGCCGGCGCCCTGGACGACTTCGGCTCGACCGGCAACCGAGCGGTGCTCGCCGCCCAGGCGGGTGTCGACCTGATCCTCGCCTCGGCCCGCGACGTCGAGCAGGGGGACCAGGCGACCATGGCCCTGGCCGGCGCACTCGTCGACGGCACCCTCGACGGCGATGCCTTCGGCGAGGCGCTGGAACGGATCCGCGCCCTGCGCGCCGGGCTTCCCTAGTCTGCCACCGCCGGCTGCCCGGCCGCGCCCGCGTCAGCCGTGGGTGAGCAGCACGACCGCCACGGAGACCACCTGCTCGCGCGTGGCGAGCAGGTGGTCTCCAGCGCGAGCGTGGCACACCAGCCGGCGGCGACCGCGCCGAGCCCGGTCGCGGTGGACATACGCGTCCGCACCGCGGTGGCGGCGCCGGCACGGACAACACGATGCCGGCCACCGCGCGTTCGGTCGGCCGGTCGCCGAGCAGCGCGAAGCCGGCCAACACCGGGATGGCCAGCCCGCCGACCGCGCTCACCGGGACCACCACGCTCATCGCGCCCCGGCTCAGCCCGGGGTGGAGGAACACCATGCCGATCCCGGTGCCGACCCCGGACAGGCCGCCCCACGCCATGCCGGCGGCGGCCGGCTCACCGGGCAGCAGTGGGGCGAGCAACGCCATCCGCACCAGGCCGCCCGCCTTGTCCGGCCAGCGCCACCATCGCGAAGCTCGCGCGGCGCGACACCAGCCCGCCCGCGAAGTCGGCGGCGCCGTACAGCGCCGACGACACGAGCGCCAGCAGCGCACCCATCAGCGGCCCGGTTCCGCCTCGGCGTCGGCGTTGCGTGCGGCCTCGCCCACCGGGCAGGTCGCCGTCGCGGTGCACGCGGTCCGGTCGCACAGCCGGCACACCAACTCGGTGCCGCCCGCCCGCGCGTATAGCTTCCCGAGCAGCGACTCGAGCGGGCGAGCGAGCATTCCGCGGTCCGCGTCGTCGAGGTCCCGCAGCAGGTCCGCGAGCGGCTCGCCCAGGGCGGTGAGCAGGCGGCCGGCCGAGTCGGAGCCGTGGGCGGTCAGGCGCACCGGCACCGCCCGGCCCGCCGTGCCGTGCCGCCGGACCAGGTCGGACGCGGCCAGCGAGTCCACCATCCGGGCGGCCGCCGACTGGCTGAGCCCGACCCGGCGGCCGAGCTCGGTGACGCTCAGGTCAGGATCCTCGCGCAGCGCGAGCAGTGCCGCCCCGCTCGCGCTGACGGTGTCGTCGCGTGGTGACGGCCGGCGTGGCCTAGCGGTGACGGATCCTCAGCCAGACCACCAGCACGGTGACGAGCACCGTGAGGCCGCCGAGTGGGATGGCGGGGCGGCGGGCGACGGTGGTCCACACCGGCCGCACCGTCCGGGCGACCGGCTCGGGCAGCGTGTTCACCAGCTCCGTACCGCGGGTACGGATCGCCTCGGCCCGGTCCCTCGCGGCGGTCCGTGCCCGGGTCTTCACGTCGGCCTTCGCGCCGAGGGCGGCCACTGTCTCGGCCAGCTCCTGGCGGGTCAGCTCTACGTCCGTCCGCAGGTCCTCGTCGGTCGGCGCCGCGCCGGGCGGGCGCATCCGGTCGTCGTGCCCGCGCCTCGTCATCGGGTCGCCGCCTCCCTGACCACCCGGATGTCCTCCTTCGCCCTGTCCACCACGTCGGACGGCATCGGACTGCCCCTCCTGAGCCGGGTCCTCGCCACCAGCGCGGCCACGCCGGCGGCCAGCAGCAGCACGGCGCCGACGATCATCGCCGCGACCCACGCCGGCAGGACGAGCGCCAGCAGGAGCACGGCGCCGGCCAGCACGGCGGCCAGGCCGTATCCGGCGAGCACGCCGGCGGCACCGATGCTCGCCGCGCCGATTCCG
Organism: Actinophytocola sp.; assembly: GCF_050699935.1. Lineage (NCBI taxonomy): Bacteria > Bacillati > Actinomycetota > Actinomycetes > Pseudonocardiales > Pseudonocardiaceae > Actinophytocola > Actinophytocola sp. Next base: position 56,008 of record NZ_JBOHGB010000006.1, on the reverse strand, counting down.
GCGTGTCTCGCCTTCTCCTGCACCTCCCGCACGGCGAGGCGGACCTCGGTGCGGGCGAGGTGGCTGAACTGTTCGGTCAGGTCGCGTACGAGTTCCGCGGTCGACTTCTCACCGGCCGGCTTGTTCGCGCCGACATCCGATATCGAGCTCATCAGCCCTCCTTCGCCTCCCTGGCCGAGGGCTACCCCTGCCCGGGAGGCGAAAACACCCGCCCGGCTACGAGCTGGGCGGAAGGACGCAGAACTCGTTGTCCTCCGGGTCCTTCAGGACCACCCAGTGCAGGTCCGGCTCGTTCGAGACCACCGTCGCGCCGAGGCCGACCAGACGCTCCACTTCGGACTCCTGGCTGCCGGATGCCGGCACGATGTCCAGGTGCAGCCGGTTCTTTACCGATTTCGTCTCCGGAACGGGCTGGAACAACAGCATCGGCTCGTCGCCGCGGCCGATCTCCACGTACTCCGTGCCGCGCGAGTCCGTCCACCGCTTGACCACGGCATAGCCCAGCGCCGCGCACCAGAAGTTCGCCATTGGCGCCGTGTCCCGGCAGTCGATCGCGAGGCAGAACACCCGGCTCACCATGGAACCGACGCTAGCATCGGCCGGCTGGGCACCACGGCGTGCTGTCTGCCGCTCACGGTCCGCCGAGGATTTCTTCCCGGGCACCGATGAGTTCCGCGCGCTGCCGGCGTTACACCGGCAACCGACGCGAGAAGGAGCGAAATCATGAGCAAGGTCGTCGCCCACATGTCGATGTCCCTCGACGGGTTCATCGCCGACCCCGAGGACGGCTGCGACGAGCTGTTCGGCTGGTACGCCAACGGTGACGTCGCGGTGCCCAGCCACGACTCGCGGTGGACCTTCCACGTGACCGAGGCGAGCGCGCGGTGGCTGCGCGACGCACTCGACCGGGCGGGCGCGCTGGTCTGCGGGCGCCGTCTGTTCGACCACACCAAGGGCTGGGGCGGCAACCACCCCGCCGGCGTCTCGCTGTTCGTGGTGACCCACCGTCCGGTCGAGGACTGGCCGCACCCGGTCACGTTCGTCACCGACGGCGTGGTCAGCGCGATCGAGCAGGCCAAGCAGGTCGCCGGGGACAAGGACGTCTCGGCGGCCAGCACCACGATCGTCCAGCAGTGCCTCGACGCGGGCCTGCTCGACGAGATCGAGGTGAACCTGATCCCGGTGTTGCTCGGCGAGGGCATCCCGTTCTTCGCGAACCTCGCGACGATGCCCGTGCGACTGTCCGATCCGGAGGTGGTCCCGGGCCGGGGTGTCACCCATCTGCGTTACGCAGTCCTTCGCTGACGCAGGGCGATCGGGGGCCGCCAGGACGGGTGTCAGCTGGACAAGGTCCGGCGGTTCGGCGAAAGTCAGACGGTGAACGGAAAGCGGCTTCCCCACATCGACAACGTGAAGACCGCCCTGGTCGCGTGGATCATCGGCGCCCACGCCCTGCTCGGCTACACGGCGGTCGGCGGCTGGCCGTACGACGAGGTCAACGAGACCACTTTCATGCCCGGCGTCGAGATCGTCCTCGCCGCCCTCATCGGGCCGTCCGGCCTGTTCATCATCGGCGGGTTCTTCTTCCTCGCCGGGCTGTTCACGCCGCGCTCGCTGGAGAAGAAGGGGCTGGGCCGCTTCACGGCCGACCGCGCGATCCGCCTCGGGCTGCCCTGGGCGGTGTCCGCGTTCCTGGTCTGGCCGCTCACCATGTGGCTCGCGTACCGGGTCGCGGGCCACGACGAGTCCGTCGGCTGGGTGGTCACGCACCGGTACCCGCTGCTCGACTCGGGTTCGCTGTGGTTCACGTTCGTCCTGCTGATCTTCTCCGTCGCGTACGCGATCTGGCGCACCGCCTCGCCCGCCGACCCCGACGCGCCGGAACCGAGCGCCGCCCAGCTCATCTGGCTCGCGGTCGGCATCGCGGTGTCCTCGTTCCTGATCCGCCTGGTCTTCCCGGCCAAGAGCGGCCAGATCTTCGACCTCCACCTGTGGCAGTGGCCGCAGTGCGCCGCCATGTTCGCCCTCGGCGTCACCTGCGCCCGCCACGGCTGGGCCCGCGAGGTTCCCGACCGGGTCCGCCGGCGCAGCGCGGTCGTCGCCGTCTCGACGATCTGCCTCGTCCCGATCCTCGGCATCGCGGTCGGCGTCACCGAGCTCGCCACCGACATCGGCCCGTTCCTCGGCGGCTGGAGCTGGCAGGCCGCGGCCGCCGCGCTCGTGGAGGGCGTCCTCGTCGTCTCCGGCTCGCTGTGGCTGCTCGGGCTCGCGCAGCGTCACCTCACCCAGCACGGCCGGTTCGCCGCGGCCTGCTCGCGAGCGGCGTTCCCCGCGTTCGTCATCCAGGGGCCGATCCTGATCCTGCTCGCCATCGCCCTGCGACCGCTCGCCGCGCCGGCCGAGCTCAAGGCCCCGCTGCTCGCGGCCATGGCCCTCGCCGGCTCGTTCTGGCTGGCCTGGCGCCTGGTGTCGCGGTCCGAGCCGGCACCGGAACGACCCCGGCACGCACGGTGAGCGGGAGCGACGGAGCGTTCGCCGTCTGGACGTAGGAGAAGCGCAGGCGCCTCAGCGCCGAGCATCGCACGGAGGAAGGCGGCGAGTAGCGGAGAAGCGGAGCGAACCATCCAACACGGTGAGCGGGAGCGACGGAGCGTTCGCCGTCTGGACGTAGGAGAAGCGCAGGCGCCTCAGCGCCGAGCATCGCACGGAGGAAGACGGCGAGCAGCGGAGAAGCGGAGCGAACCATCCAACACAGTGACCTGAGGTTTCCACCTGGGCTGAGCGGTCCGGGCCTACGCTCACGGTGACGACCACGACGGACGGTCACGCCCGGGAGCCCGCATGACGTTCGACCCGGAGACCCTGCGCACCGAGCTGGAGACCGGCCTGCTGTGCTTCCCCGTTACCCACGCCCGGAAGGACTTCGCCTTCGACGAGGAGCCCTACCGCGAGCATGTCGCCTGGCAGTCGTCGTTCCCGGTGGCCGGGGTGTTCGCGGCCGGCGGCATCGGCGAGTTCCCCGCGCTCACGCCGGCCGAGGTCAAGCGGGTGGTCCGCGCCGCGGTCGCCGCCTCCGCCCGGCCGGTGGTCGCGCCCGCCGGCTATGGCACCGCCCAGGCCGTCGCGATGGCCCGGGACGCGGAGTCGGCCGGCGCGGCGGGCGTGTTCCTGCTGCCGCCCTACTTGACCTCGCTGCCGACCGAGGGCCTCGTCGCGCACGTGCGTGCCGTATGCGCCGCGACCGGCCTGGGCGTGGTCGTCTACCACCGGGCGAGCGGCGGGGCCCGCGTCGACGCCGTGCGGCGCCTGGCCGAGGAGTGCCCGAACCTGCACCCACTGCCGTACCCGGGCACGGGCGTGCCGACCTGCTCGTCGGCGATCGTCAACTTCGCGCCGCGGTTCGCGCTCGAGCTGCACACCGCCGTGCACACCCGCGACACGGCGGCCGTGTATCGCATGCTCGACGAGTTCGTCCTGCCATACCTGGGGATCCGCGACCGGCGGGCGGGCTACGCGGTGCCGGTCGTGAAGGCCGCGCTGAGCGTCGTCGGCCGCCCGGCCGGGCCGGTGCGCCCGCCGCTCACCGACCTCACCGCGACGGAGGCCGGCGAGCTGAAGGCGTTGCTGGAGAAGGTGGACGCGGTGTGATCAGTCCTTCGCCGCGCACGCCGGGCTGGTGACCTCCAGCGCGGTCTTGTATGCGTCGAGCACGGGCAGCCCGCACCGGGCCGGCCCAACCCGATGACCTCGGCGGACTCGCTTCGGGTACCGGGAAATTCGGTTCCCGGTCCTAGATAGGCTGGGCGTCGTGTCCCAGTTCTTGCCGACCGCCCCGTACCGCGGCACGCGCGACTTCCTGCCGGCCGAGATGTCCGTCCGCACGCAGGTGTTCGAGCGGCTCTACGAGGTGATCGAGCGGTACGGCTACCAGCGCTACGACGGCCCGATCCTCGAGCCCGTCGAGATCTACGAGGCCAAGTCCTCCCGCGAGATCGTCGAGCAGCAGCTGTACACGCTCACCGACCGCGGCGACCGGCGCCTCGCGCTGCGCCCGGAGATGACGCCGTCGGTCGCGCGGATCATCGCCGGCAACGCCGGCAGGCTGCAGTTCCCCGTCCGCTGGTACAGCCACCCGAACTGCCACCGCTACGAGCGGCCGCAGCGGGGCCGGGTCCGCGAGCACTGGCAGGTGAACGTGGACGTGTTCGGCTCGGACAGCGCCGCCTGCGAGATCGAGTTCTTCGAGCTCATCCATGACCTCATGGCCGCCGTCGGGGCCACGCCCGACATGTGGGTCCTGCGGGTCAACGACCGGGTGCTGCTCGACGCGATGCTCACCGGCGTGGTCGGCATCGCCCCCGACGCCGTGCGGGACGTCGCCGGGCTGGTCGACCGATGGGAGAAGTACCCGGCGGACAAGCTCGCCGAGGACGCGGCCGCGATCGGGCTCACCGACAAGCAGTTCGACCGGCTCGGCGAGGTGCTCACGGGCGGCCGCGCGGTGCTCGACGAGATCCCCGCCGAGGTCAGGGAGCGGTCCAAGCTCGTCCAGGTCATGGACTCCGCGGCCGGTGAGCTCGTGCGGTTCGACCCGCTGATCGTGCGCGGCTTCGACTACTACACCTCGACCGTGTTCGAGGTCTTCGACAACCACCCGGACAACCGTCGCTCGCTGTTCGGCGGCGGCCGCTACGACAACCTCGTCGGGCTGTACTCCGCGCAGCGCATCCCCGGTTTCGGGTTCGGCATGGGTGATGTGACGCTGTTCGACTTCCTCGGCACGCACAGTCTGCTGTCCGAGCCCCGCGCGGAGATCGACGCGGTGGTCATCGCCACGGAGGCCGAGCTGGCCGACCCCGCGCGCACGGTCGCGAAGGGACTGCGTGGCGCCGGCGTCCGCACGTCCACACCACTCGACATCCGCAAGCTGGGCAAGGAGATCCAGCGCGCGGACCGGTCGGGAGCGCGCGTGGTCGTGATCGTCGGCGGCAACGACTGGGCGGCGGGCACGGTGACGGTCCGCGACCTGCGCACCGGCGACCAGCACCAGGTCACGCCGGCCGACGTCCCGGCACGGGTGCGCGACCTACTCGAGCTCGGCCCGGGCACGGCGTAGGAGATCCTGCTCCGCCGCGTTCGCCGTGCGGGCGATCGCCGCCTCGTACGCTGCGGCGGCCTCCTCGTCGCGGTCAAGGCGGTGCAGCAGGTCCGCGCGGACGGCGTGGAAGACGTGGTATGCGTCCAGCGAGAGGTCGTCGACCAGCGCCAGGGCCGCCGCCGGGCCGGTCACCTCCGCGACCGCGACGGCCCGGTGCAGCGCCACCACCGGCGTCGGCGTGCACTCCAGCAGCTGGTCGTACAGCATCACGATCTGCCCCCAGTCCGTCGCCGCGGCCGACTGCGCGTCGCTGTGCACGGCGTTGATCGCGGCCTGGATCTGGTACGGGCCGGGCCGGTCGCGCCGCAGGCAGGCCCGCACGAGCGCCTGCCCCTCGGCGATCAGCGCGCGGTCCCAGCGCGACCGGTCCTGGTCGCCGAGCCGCACCAGGTCGCCGCCGGGGCCGACCCGGGTGGGCCGGCGGGACTCGGTCAGCAGCATCAGCGCCAGCAGGCCCAGTACCTCCGGCTCGTCGGGCATCAGCTCGGCCAGCAGCCGGCCCAGGCGGACGGCCTCGGCGCACAGGTCGTCGCGGACCGGCTCGGTTCCCGAGCTCGCGGTGTAGCCCTCGTTGAAGATCAGGTACACCACCGCGAGCACCGACGTCAGCCGCGCCGGCAGGTCGGCCTCGCGCGGTACCCGGTACGGGATGCGCGCGTCACGGATCTTGCCCTTCGCCCGGACGATCCGCTGCGCCATGGTCGGCTCGGGCACGAGGAACGCCCGCGCGATCTCCGGCGTGGTGAGCCCGCCGAGCAACCGGAGGGTGAGCGCCACCTGCGCGGCGGTGCCCAGCGCCGGGTGGCAGCAGGTGAAGATCAGGCGCAGCCGGTCGTCGCGCACGACGCCCTCCTCCTCCCGCTCGGACCCGGCGCACAGCAGCGCGGCCTGGGCATGCTTGTCCTCGCGGGACGACTCCCGCCGAAGCCGGTCGATAGCCCGGCGGCGCGCGGTCGTGATGATCCAGCCGGCCGGGCTAGCCGGCATCCCCTCGTCCGGCCAGCGCTGGACCGCCGCGGCGAAGGCGTCCTGGACCGCCTCTTCGGCGACATCGACGTCGCCGAAGACGCGGACCAGGCTCGCGATCGCGCGGCCGTGCTCCTCGCGGAACACGCGTGCGATGTCGACCTCGGGCACTCAGTCCGCCTCGCCCGCGAACGGGCGCACCTCGATCCACAGCGGTTCGAGCACGGCGGCGAGCCGGCGGGCCCAGCCGAGGGCCTCGTCGAGGTCGGCCGCCCGGATGACGGTAAACCCGCCGAGGTACTCCTTGCCCTCGATGAACGGCCCGTCGGTGACCAGCACGTCGGACGCCTTGGCCCGCAGGACGGTCGCGGTGCTCGGCGGGTGCAGCCCCGCGCCGAAGACCCAGGCTCCGGCGGCGCGCATCTCGTCGTTGAGCTTGCCGAGGTCGCGCATGATCGGCTCGAGGACCTCGGGCGGCGGCGGATCGCCCTCCGGCTGGTAGATGCTCAGCAGGTACTGCTTCATCGCCCGGCTCCTCCCTGCGCTCGGTAGTGCGCCAGCACCACGCCGGTCGTGGTGGTCACGCTATCGACGAGGTCGAGCTCGGCCACGGGGACGCCGCCGGGGAACAGCCGCCGGCCGCTGCCGAGCACCAGCGGGTAGATCGACAGCAGGTACTCGTCGACGAGGTCGTGCGCCATCAGCGTGCGGGCCAGCTCGCCGCTGCCGAGCACGGCGATGTCGCCGCCCGGCTCGGTCCGCAGCTTCGCGACGGCTCCGGCGATGTCACCGGAGATCAGCGTGGAGTTGCGCCACGGCAGCGGTTCGGTGAGCGTCCGCGACACGACGTACTTGCGGGCCTCGTTGAGCACCTCGGTGTACGGGTTGCCGGTCTGCGCGGGCCAGTAGCCGTGGAGGTCCTCGTAGGTCCGGCGGCCGAGCAGCAGCGCGCGGTTGCCCGTCATGTGCACGCTCATGGTCTTCGCGAGGACCTCGTCCTGGTACGGGACCGCCCAGCCGCCGCGGGTGAAGCCGTCCCGGGTGTCCTCGTCGGGTCTGCCGGGGGCCTGCATCACGCCGTCGAGCGTCAGGTTGCCGACGACCACGATCCTGGACATCGCGCGCTCCTTCCGTGGAGGGTCTGTTTGCCCTCTACACGAACGGGGTCCGCGCGGATCGACAGCGGCGGCGGGGAGGATGTGATCGTGGTGCCCTTCCCGGGAGCGGACCGGGAAGGACACCACGATCTCGTCGAGCCCTGGCCCACCCGGGGCTGGGGGACGGCGTCGTCGGGCTCGACAGGCGGTGCCGACGCGGGGGACGTCGCCGGCACCGGTCACTCGGTGACGCGAACGTGAATCGGGAAGCGCGGCATCGTGCAACGCGCCCGAACGGGACTGACCGCGATTGACGACGATCGGGTGAACGTCGTTGGGCCGTTCGGCCTACAGGTCCGGGCTGTCGGGCAGCAGCAACCCGTGCGGTGGCTTGGCCTTCTCCTTGTGCGGCTTCGCCGGCTCGTCGCGGGGCTCGGTGTCCGGCCGGTTGTTCTCGCCGCCGTTCGCGCCTCGGTTGTCTCCGGCTCGGTCCCCGTCTCCGTCGCCGCCGGGGTCCGGGACGTCGGGCGTGCCCGGCTTGCCTGGGACGCCGTCCGGGCCGAGCGACGGTGTCTCGACGCCCAGGCTCTCGCTCGGCTCCGGCACCCGCGCCGGGCCCGCGGGGGTCTTGACGTCGTCCGGCAGCATGCCGCGTACCGACTCGATGTCGTCGCGCAGCCGATCGGCGGTGGACTGGTCGACCTTGTCCGCCAGCGCGTCCGCGGTGGCGAGCAGCCGCAGCGCCTCGGGGTAGCGGCCCGCCTTCGCCGCCTTCCGCGCGTCGGACAACGCGTGGTTGGCGCCGTCGAGAGCCTGGCGGGACTCGGCCAGCTCGCCGTACACCAGCCGCGTCACCGGCCACAGTGGACTGTCCGGGAACGCGTGCGCCGCGGCGACCGTCATGCCGCCGCCGACGAGCGCGACGGACGCGACGACGCCGAGCGAGGCGGCTGCCAGCCGCCGCCTGGGGCGAGGCGGCCGGGCGATCGCGTCCAGCAAGCGTGGGTCGGGCGGGCCGGCGTCGGGCATGCTCCGCCGCCAGGCCACGAGCATCGCCTCGGCGTCGTCGCGGCCCCTGGTCTCGAGGGGCACGCCACGGCCGAGCCGGTCGAGCAGCCGGTCGTCCTCGTGCAGGGTGCGCAGATCGGGGTCGGTCATGCGACCACCTCGTCCGCCGCCTGCTCGCGCGCCCATGCACGCAATCGTGCCATTGCCCGCGACTGGGTCATCCGGACGGCCGCGGCGGACTTGCCGATGACCGCGCCGACCTCCTCGGCGGACAGCCCGGCGGCGACACGCAGCACGATGATCTCCCGCTGCGTGTCGGTGAGGTCGTCGAGCAGCGGCAGCAGCCGGCGCGACAGGTCGGCGGTGACCGCGCGGTCCTCGGGGTCCCAGCCATCGTCGACAGGTTCGGGCACGGTCTCGATGGGCCGGGTCGGCGCGGCGGACGCGGCCCGGTGCGCGTCGGCGACCTTGTAGGCGGCGATGCGGTACACGAACGCCGTGAACGGCAGGCCGCGCTCCTCGTAGCGGGGGAGCGCCTCGAACACCGCGAGGCAGACGTCCTGCGCGACGTCGTCGGGGGCCTGGTCACCCCGCCCGAGCGAACCGAGATGCGCCCAGCAGTAGCGCAGCACCCCGGGCCGGACCCTGGCCAGCAACTCGGCGGCCGCCTCGGGGTTGCCTCGCCGGGCGCGCCGCGCGAGCTCGTTGTCGCGCGTCACCACGACAGCCTAACGATGATCAGCGTTGTTGGGGTACTAACCGCGCGGCCATTGTCTGGCACGGTCTGGTAGGTCCGGCCATGCCAGTCCGCGCTAGGTCAGCTCCAGGGCGTCCGCGACGAGGTCGACCGCGCTGCGGGCCGGGTCGCGGGCGGCGCTGTTGTAGACCTGCTCGGTGGTGTCGACGCTGGTGTGCCCGACGTCGGCCTGGACGTGGACGAGCTGGGCGCCGGCCTCCACGGCGGTCGTGACGTAGAAGTGGCGCAGGGCGTGGGGGTGCGTGGCGCCGGCGAGGTCGGCGTCGCCGGTCGCGCTCGCGAGGCGGCGGAGCAGCTGCCAGACCGCCTGGCGCCGGTAGCGGTTGCCGGTTCGGGTGACGAGCAGGGGCGTGCTCGCCCCGGCCTCGTCCCGCCGTGCGGGGAGGGTGGTCCGCTCGGTCAGCCGGAGGTACTCGGTGAGCGCGTGCTCGGCGGCGGCGTGCAGGTAGACGACGCGGGTCTTGCCGCCCTTGCCGCGGACGCGTAGCGCGCGGCGCCCGCGGGTGACGTGGACGTCGGCGCGGTCGAGCCCGCAGAGCTCGGACACCCGCAGCCCGAGCGTGCAGAGGGCGACGACCGCGGTGGCGCGGGCGGTGTCCGTGGGCCCGGCGCCCGGGCGTGGGCGCGCGGCGGCCGCGTAGAGGGCGCGGACCTGCCCGGTGGTGAGCACGACCGTGGCCGAGGTGTTCCCGGCCGGCTTGACGAGCCCGAGCCGCCGCCGGTCGAGGGCCGCGGGGTTCGCGGCGGCGAAGCCGGTGTCGGCCAGGTGGGTGTAGAGCGCCTTGACGGTGGCGAGCATCCGGTCGCGGGTGGCGACGGCCGCGCCGGCCTGGTCGAGCGCCTGGAGCCAGGCCTTCACGTGGGCGGAGGTCGCGTGGCGCGGATCGGTGTCGTGGGTCGCGCACCAGCGGAACCAGTGCAGGTGCCGCAACCGCCCGCGGGCGGCCGGGGGAGGGGTGCGGCCGGTCCCGGTCGCCGGGCCGCCGGGTCGTGTCGCGATCGTGCCGAGGACCGCCGCGTAGCGCGCCACCGCGCTCGCCCACCTCTCGTGCGGGGTGGTGAGCCAGTGGCGGAGGTCCGTGGGGCTCGTCGGCAGGCCGAGTCCTTCGGCGTAGGTGCGGCGGGTCGCCAGGTTTCCGTAGCCACCCAGCCAGTCGGCCGTGGCGTTCAGCAGTTCGTCCGGGTCGCCCACGCCCGGCCACGGGTCGTCGGCCGGCCTCCGCGGCACCATCTCGATCACCGGACCAGCTTAGCTACAAAAGCTCACTTCTGTAGCCAAGCTAGATTGTGGATATTGAATCTATAACCTGAGTAAGAAGTAATCGATCCCATTACGGTAGTCTTCGATCATGAGCGAAGCGGTAGAAGCGGACATATCGGGCCTCTGCGGGTTCAGTCGGTGCCGGGCGCCGCTGCCGGGTCCGGGACCCAGGGGCGGGCGGCCGTTCGCCTACTGCCCGGACCGTTCCTGGCCGGGCGGCAAGACGTGCAAGCAGCTCGCCGCCGCACAGGACGCGCTCGCCGAAGCGCTCGGGGAGACCGGAAGTGCGGAGCTGATCTCGGCGACCAGCACGTTCACCGCCAGCGCGGAGCGGATCGCCGCACCGCTCACCGAGGCCGTCGCCGCGGCCAAGGCGTTGCGGGGCGCACTCGCGCGGGAGGTCGAGGCGGCGGCCACCCGCGCCGAGCGGGCCGAGACCGACGCGGCGACCGAGCGTGGCCTCCGCGAGGCGGCCGAGACCGAGGTGCGCCATACCCGAGAGGCCACCGACACCGCGGTCCGCGAGGCGCGCGAGTCGGCCGACGCCGCGACCCGCGAGGCACGGTCGAACGCGGCGACGGAGATCCACCTGGCCCGCACCGCCGCGGAGGCCGACGTCCAGCTCGCCCGCACGGAGGCGAGGGCCGAGGTCGAGCATGTCCGCGAGGCCGCGGAGACCGATATCCGGGAAGCACACGAGGCAGCGGAGTTCGAGGCACGACGTGCTCGCGAGGCCGCCGACCTGAAGGTCATCGAGGCTCGCGAGGCCACCGAGCTCGCCACCGCCGAGGCCGAGCGCCACCGGCTCGACCGCGACCGGGCGCGCGCCGAGGCCCGTGCCGCGAGGGAGGCGGCGACCCGCTCGGACCTGGCGAAGGCCCGGGCCGAGGGGACGGCCGCCGCCGAGCACGACCGTGCCGAGACCGCGCTGCGTCAGGCCGCGGCGCTCACCGAGGCCCTGGCCGAGACGACCGCGGACCGCGATGCCGCCCGGGCGGAAGAGGCCCGCCTCCGCGAGGACCTGAGTCGGGCGCACGCCGCCGCGACCGAGGAACGCGCGAAGGCCACCGACCAGGCCGCACGGCTCGCGACGGCCGCCGCCGAGCTGACGACCGCCACCACGCGTGCCGAGGCGAGCGACCGCCGCCTCACCGCCCTGCGCGACGTCCTCCTCGACGGTTCGACCGGCGACCTGCGCACCCGCCTACTGGCGGTGCTCCTGGAGAAGGTGACCTGACGCGGCGGCCACCGCGAGCGGCTGGCCGATCTCCTTTCCGCGCGCGGGGTTCCGCGTACGTGGTCCTCAGTGGACCAGGCGGAGGCGGGGGCGTGGGTTCGGCATGCCCACCAGCTCGCGCAGGCGGGGGAGTCCGATGTGGAGCTCGTCGGCCAGCTTCGGCAGCGGTAGGCCGTGCTCCGCGGCCAGCTCGACCGCGCTGCGCAGCAGTGCCGGTTGCTCACCAGGGTGGTCCGAGCCGACCGGCTCGTCGGTTCGCCAGCCCAGTGCGGTCAGGGTGGTCATCGTTCGGCGCACTGTCGACTCGCCGTACACGCCCAGGTCCTTGCCTCGGTACACGAGTGCCGCGACCGACACCCCGTAGCCGTCGGCGACCTCCTTCAAAGCCGGCACGTCCACCGGGGTCGGCAGCAGGGGGCGCACCTCCGCGGCCGGCATCAGGAACTCCGCCGCGAACGCGTTCGCCTGGCGCTCGTGGGCCGGGGAGCCCGGGGCGGGGTCCGGATGCAGCAGCAGGTGGCCCAGCTCGTGCGCCACCGAGAAGCGGCGGCGCATCGGGTTTCCCTTGTCCGACAAGGCGATCGTGGGCCGGCCGTGCAGTGCGGAGGAGAACGCGTCGATCGTCGACGCGTCCACGGCCGGGATGCGGGTCACCACGATCCCGCGCGCCTCCAGGTTCCGCACCAGGTGTACGACCGGGCCGGCGCCGAGATCCCACGCCTTGCGCACGGTCCGCGCGGTCCGCACGACGTCGCCGTGCGGGATGCCCAGCGGCAGCCCGAGGTCGACCGGCGGCAGCTCGATCACCCGATCGAGCCGGTCGGTGATCTCCCACAGCAGCTCGACGTGCGCGAGCGCCTGCCGCCGCCCCACGGCGGTCGTCGCGCGCAGCGAGCGGAAGTGCGCGTGCGTCGTGTCCAGCCGCAGCCGCGGGCGGCCCATCCCGAAGAACCCGACGGGCAGGTCGAGCGCCGTGGCGCAGCGGGCCAGGGTCGACGCGCTCGGCCGGGACTGGCCCAGCTCGTACTGGGACACCGCCGCGGCGGTGCGTTCGATCAGCGCGGCCAGCTCACGCTTGCGCAGCCCGGCCAGTTCGCGGGCCATCGTCAGCCGGGCGGGGGAGAACGCCCGGGCGACGACTGCGGCACTCGACGACACGGCGACCCCCCTTCAACGAGCCGGACACGAACATGCGCCATCGTCACCGAGCACGGAGCGTGGCGCGAACCGGGTGATATGTGGGTGACTACTCCGAGGCTGCGGGCGTCCCGGCACGCGGCCGCAGCGGCAGCATCGGCTGCGGCAGGCCGAACGCGTCCGGCGCGAGCCGGCCCGCCGGGATCTCCGGCGCCAGGGCGGCGCCGAGCTCGCGGACGTCGACACACCAGTGCCAGTCGATGTGGTTGTCGTCCCGCAGGATGCCCTGACCGGCCCACAACCCGGTCAGCCCGACCGCCTCGGTGCCGTTCCACGGCAGAAACAGCAGCGCCCGGTCGGACAGCAGCGCGTCCCGCTTGCTGAACAGCCCCAGCTCGTCGCCGGCGCCGAACAGCTCGCGCCGCAGGTCGCTGGCATCGCCGAGCGAGCCGTGCGGCCCGGACGGCATCAGCAGGTGGTACATCCCGACCCGGGGCAGCTTGAGCAGCACGGCCTGGAACGCGGCGTCGACCTCGAGCCCGGGCAGCTCGCCGGTGAGCGAGTCCGCCGTGACGCGCAGGAACTGGTAGCGGTCGGTGCCGAAGCTCGTGTTGTTCTCCCAGTTGCCGCGCGGACCGCCGCGCCGCACCGCCTGCACGCTCGCCGCGGTGTCGTGCGCGTCCTGCAGCCAGCGGGTGATCGTGACGACGAAGTCGAGTACCGGAACCGGATGGAGTAGCGAGGTGAGGCGGTCGACGTGCTGCGGATCGTTCGCCACGTGTCACTCCTCTTTGATCGCGGGGCCGCGACTGTGGTCAGCCACTTGATTCTGGCACCGGATCCGGTCACGCCGTGGGAGGTGGGCAGGGCGTGTCGGGCGCGGCGGCGCCGAACCACGTGGGCAGCTGGCCGAGCAGATCCTGCTGGTCTTCGCCGACCCACGCCACGTGGCCGTCCGGGCGCAGCAGCACCGCGGGCACGTCCAGTTCCTCGCTGACGTCGACGACGTGGTCGACCCGGTCCGCCCAGCCCGCCACCGAGAGCCGGCCGGTCTGGTCGAACAGCAGCCCGCGGCCGCCGTGCATCAGCCCGTAGAGGCGCCCCTGCTTGAGCCCCACGTCCCGCATCCGCCGGCCGAGCAGGTCGTGCCCCTCGCCGAAGTCGTAGCGGACCCCGATCGCGGTGATCTTCTCGATCAGGTACCGGTTCACCTCCTCGAAGTCCATCAGTTCCGACACCAGGCGGCGTACGGCCCGGGGGCCCGGTTCGAGGGACATCAGCTCCATCTGCGCGCGGGTGTTGTTCAGCACCTCGGCGGCCACCGGGTGCCGTTCGGTGTGGTAGCTGTCCAGCAGCCCTTCCGGTGCCCAGCCGTCGACCTCGGCGGCCAGTTTCCAGCCGAGGTTGAACGCGTCCTGGACGCCAAGGTTGAGGCCCTGCCCGCCGGCTGGCGGGTGGACGTGCGCCGCGTCGCCGGCCAGCAGCACGCGGCCGGTCCGGTAGCGCTCGGCCTGCCGGGTGGCGTCGCCGAAGCGAGAGAGCCAGCGCGGTGAGTGCACGCCGAAGTCGGTGCCGGCGATCGCCCGCAGCTGCTGCTTGAACTCCTCGAGCGTCGGCGGGACCGCGCGGTCCTCGGCCACGCCCGCCGCGGGCACGACGACGCGGTACACCCCGTCCCCGAGGAGCCCGAGGCCGAACCGCTTCTGGGTCTTGCGGCGTTCCGCGACGATGGCGGCCACCGTCTCCGGATCCTCGGTCACCTCCATCTCGCCCAGCAGCGTCTCGACCCGGGAGGACTCGCCGGGGAAGCCGACGCCGAGCAGCTTGCGCACCGTGCTGCGGCCGCCGTCGCAGCCGACGACGTAGCGCGAGCGCAGCCGCGTGCCGTCGGCCAGCTCGGCGGTCACCCCGTGGTCGTCCTGGCTCAGCCCGACCAGCTCGCAGCCGCGCCGGATCTCGGCGCCGAGCTCGGTGGCGTGCTCGGTCAGCAGGCGATCGGTGGTGGTCTGCGGGATGCCGAGGACGTAGGGATGCGCCGTGTCGAGCCGGTCGGGCGGGGGCTTGTCGATGCCGGCGAAGAAACCGCCGACCGGATACTGCTGGCCGTGCGCGAGGAACCGCTCCAGCAGACCGCGCTGGTCCATCACCTCGATGCTGCGCACGTGCAGGCCGAGCGAGCGGACCACCCTGGTCGACTCGGTCTCCTTCTCCAGGACGAGCGCGTGCACGCCGTGCAGCCGCAACTCACTGGCCAGCATCGAGCCGGTCGGTCCGCCGCCGGCAATGATCACGTCAATCATGAACCCCGCCCCCGTTCGACATGGTTGCACTCGGCCGGCTGCTCCGCGAAATCCCTGATTTCCGCAGGTGCTGGCTTCGGCCGGTGATTCTGCGGCACGACCCGGGTCTTGCCGCAAGGCCCCCGGTGCGCTATATGTTGAAAGTGGCAGGGAGTGGGCGAACTCCTTGCCTTTTGCTTTTTGTCGTCCGCTGTGGACGGACAAGCTCCAGCCGAGCGGGGGAGAGCAGGCCGAACACCGGGGTCGGACTAGAAGGCGTCGCCAGTGGCGACGGGCGCGGTGCGGCTCAGATCCGGACGGACACCATCTTCTGGCCGTCGGTGGTGACCACCTCGACGGCCTTGACCGCGGACGGGTCGACCAGGGCGGAGCCGTCCAGCGGCGTGCCCTCGGCCTCGCCCAGCTTCGACACCCGCCAGCTGCCGGCCAGCACGGGCTCGCCCCGGCGGGGCACCACGAGCAGCTCGCAGTCGAGGCCGGCCTTGATGCCGGTGACGTCGGCGTGCAGGGTGACCCAGCCCTCCTTCGGGACCATCGTCACCGCCATCGTCGCGCCGGTGTTCGGGTCGGTCACCTTCGCTTCGCGGGCGTCGGACGGCACGGTCGCCGTCGGGCCGCCGGCCACCTGCTCCGGCGCGGTCTCGCGGCCGATCACGATGCCACCGCTGACCGCGGCCACGAGCGCGACCGCCGCGGCGACCGTGATCGCCATCGGTGCCCAGCCGCGTCGCCGCTGCGGCGGCATCTCGGCACGGGCACGGCGCAACGTCTTCTGCAGCAACAGGTCGCCGCCCGCGGGCGGGCCGTCCATGAACGCCTCGGGCGGCACCTCGTCGAGGGCCAGCCGCAGGTTGGTGAACTCGCGAACCTCGAGCTGGCAGTCCAGGCAGCCGACCACGTGCGCCTGCACCGCGTCCTGCTCGGCCGGGTCGAGCCCGCCGAGCGCGTAGGCGGCCAGCAGCGAGGGGTCGTGCTCGACGGGGTTCATCGGGCACCTCCCTTCGCGGTAGCGCCCAGTGCGGCCCGTAGCGCACGGACCGCGTGATAAGTCCTGGACTTGACGGTACCGGGCGCGATCCGCAGCACCGCCGCCGTCTCGTTGACCGTGTGTCCCCGGTAGTACAGCTCGACGATGACCGCCCGGTGCTCGGGGGTCAGGTGCTCGATGGCGCCGAGCACGGTGATCGTGTCGACGACGTCATCGGCGTGGTCACGGGCCGGTGTGGGGACGTCCACCGGCTGGTTGACCTCGGTCGGCCGCACGGCCCTGGCCCGCGCGCGGTCGGTGATGATGTTGCGCGCGACTGTGAGCAGCCAGCCGCGGATCGAGCCGATGCCGTGCTCGAGGTCGTCGGCGTGCTTCCAGGCTCGCAGCAGAGTCTCCTGGACGACGTCCTCGGCCGCGGCACGGTCGTTGGTCAAGCGCACGGCGTACGCGAGCAGGGCGCGACCGTGCTCCTCGTACAGCGTGCGGATGAGCTCCTCGCCGGGCACCTGCCGCGCGCGCCGCGGCTTCCTGCCTGGGATAGCCACGCTTGCCATCACCTGCCCGGGGATCCGTTCACGGGGCTGCACCGCAACGGCCCGGATGAACCATGCCGGACCTCGATCGACGAGCAGGGTACTGGACAGGGATGCCGTCACAACCAACCACACGAGCAGATGGCGTAACCGGTTCATTCCCGTTCTCAGCCGGCATGTGTTGGCCGCCCGCCGAGGATCGTGGCGACGATGGGCATGTCGCGCAGCTCGTCCGGCGGTAGGTTCCGCAGGTCACGCCCGGCGACCACGAGGTCCGCCGGATCACCGACCGCCACTGTCGTCCGCCCGCCCGCACTGGCCGCGAGCGCCGCCGGCAGCGGGAGCGCCTGCTCGGGGTGCCACGGGTCCCGGCCGTCGTCGGTGCGGGTGAGCGCGGAGGCGATGCCGTCCCACGGGTCGAGCGGGGCCACCGGCGCGTCCGAGCCGAACTCCAGCGTGGCGCCGGCCCTGAGCAGATCGGCGTAGGCGAAGGCACGCGCGGTGCGGCCGGGCCAGTGGCGTTCGGCGACGTCGCGGTCGTCGGGCGCGTGCGCGGGCTGGACGCCGGCGGTCACGCCCAGCTCGGCGAAGCGGGGCACGTCGCGCGGGCTGAGCAGCTGGGCGTGCTCGATCCGCCGGCCGGGCCCGTCGAGGCCGGCGAGGACGTCGAGCGCGATCCGGTTCGCCTCGTCGCCGATCGCGTGCAGGGCGGGGGAGATGCCGTGCTCGGCGGCACGTCGCAGCAGTGGCCGCAGCTCGTCCTCGGTCACCAGCAGCTCGCCGAGGTACTCGTCGTCGGGGAACTCGCCGGGGTAGGGGTCGTGGCAGTAGGCCGTGCGGGTGTTGAGCGAACCGTCGAGGAACACCTTGAGCGGTCCGACGGTCAGCAGCCCGCCGGTGTCCGGGATCGGGTCACCGGTCCGGTGGCCACGCTCGACGGCCCGGTCGAGCATGAAGCGGGCGATCACGCACCGGACCCGGGTGGACGGCGGGCGGATGGTGAGCCGGCGGGTCCAGTCGGTGATGGTGTCGGTGTACTCGTAGTCGGCGATCGCGGTGACCCCGCGGGCGGCCGCCGCGTCGGTGGCGTCGAGCACCCACTTGTCGGACACGCCGACGTCGGGCGCGGGCAGGGCGGCGGTGACCGCCATGGCGTCGTCCTCGATGAGCACGCCGGTCGGGTGCTCGTGGCCGACCAGCGTGAGGGCCTCGGAGTTGAGCCAGGCGGCGTGCAGGTCGTTGCTGAACACGGCGACGGGCCGGCCGGGGAACGCCCGGTCGAGCAGGTCCTTGTGCGGCGGGACGCGCCAGAACGTCTCGTTGTAGTGCGCGCCGGTCAGCAGGTCGGTGTCGCCCGGCGGCCCCTGCGCGGCGACGAGCAGCTCGACGGCGTGCGCGGCGGACCGCGCGGTGGCGAGCGAGACCCGTTGCCGGACGCAGGCCCACTGCAGCATGTGCGTGTGGGCGTCGACGAGCCCGGGCAGCAGCGTTCCGCCGCGCCCGTCGATCACGTCGACGCCGTCCGGCACGGCCCCCACGGGTTCGATCGCGGCGACCTGCCCGCCCTCGATCCGCACGTCCGCGCGCCGCCCGGTGAGCCCGATGGCGACGTCGCGCAGGAGAAGTGGCTTGTGCATCCGCGCCAACCTATCGCCCGGCGGCAACCAGATCGGAACCGACGGTGGTCGGCCACATCCGGCGAGCCCTCTGACACGGTACGGCGACCGTCCTCCCCGGTCCCGCTACCGTGACACGGCGTGACGTCGTGTCACGGTCCGGTGTGCGAACGAGCTTCGAGGCAAGTGTCGACACTTTGCCGGCCAGGCCGTTCGGGGGCCGGCGCGGGCCGGCGGTCGCCGACCCGCGTGCGGGTGCCCGGTCAGCCCCCGTTGACCAGCTGGATGTAGTAGTCCCAGTCCCAGTGCGGGCCCGGGTCGGTGTGGTCGTTGCCCGGCACCTCGTTGTGGCCCACGATCCCGCTACGGTCCTTCGGGATCCCGTACGTGTCGCACAGCCACGTGGTCAGCGCCGCCGACGAGCGGTACATCGCGTCGGTGAACCACGACGGGTCGTCGACGAAGCCCTCGTGCTCGATGCCGATCGAGTACGGGTTGCCCGAGCGCGCGTGCCACGCGGTGTCCGCGTCGGCGACCATGTGCGTGATCTCGCCGTCCGCCGAGCGCACCACGTAGTGCGCGCTCACCTGCGAGTCGGGGTTCTGGAACCAGCTGATCGTCCCCGCGTACGAGCCCTGCGTCACGTGGATGACCACCGTGGTGATCGCAGAGGACCGGCCGACCGAGTAGTTGGCGCTGTGCGCCGGGTTCCAGATGGAGTTCGGGTAGTCCATCGCGTGCACGTCGCCGGACACGTCGTCCAGCGCGCGGACGCTCGCGAAGCGACCCTGCTCCGGC
Source organism: Actinophytocola sp. (assembly GCF_050699935.1). Taxonomy (NCBI): domain Bacteria; kingdom Bacillati; phylum Actinomycetota; class Actinomycetes; order Pseudonocardiales; family Pseudonocardiaceae; genus Actinophytocola; species Actinophytocola sp. The sequence goes on along the minus strand of NZ_JBOHGB010000006.1, from coordinate 37,152 downwards.
CGCACGAACTGGCCGGCGACCACGACGTCCTCGCCGCGGGCGTTGGCCCGAACCCCGTTGCCCAGCAGGTCGTACACGGTGTCGGCGTACATCTTGGCGACCCGGTCGTCGGTGGCACCGCTGTAGGCCGCGACCACCGGGTACCAGGCGCCGAGCCGGGTACGGTCCGCCGCGTCGAGGCCGTGCTCGTCGGCGAGCGCACGCAGCACGGCCGCACCGCCGCGGATGTTGGTCGCCAGGTCGGTCTTCAGCGCGTGCGCCGGCGCCCCGGTGAGGTCGGCGGCCTGCTCGAGGGTGTGCCGCTTCGGGTTGCTGACCAGGTGCATGACGCCGAACCCGTTGTCCTGGCTGGGTTTCCCTCCGTGCCCGTCGAGGTGGGTCTCGCCGTAGCCGACCGCGACGACCAGGTCGCGCGGCACGTCGAACTCCGCCGCCGCGGCCGCGAACGCCTCGTTCGCCGGGCCCGCGGCCGTGGCATCCTGCTGGCCGGTCGCCGGGCCGCCGGCGAGTACGACCGTGGCCACCACCGCGCCCGCGACCGCGGCGACGCCATTGATCTTCACTGCCTTGCGCATGATCCGCTCCTCACTGCTCGGTGCCGGGCTCGAGAGCCGCCAACCCGCCGACCTCGGCGAGCATCTCGTTCGCCTTGCCCTCGGCCTGGTCGTAGCGCTCCGGGCAGCACGATCGCTGCACGGTCTGGGCGAGCAGGCCAGCGGTGAGGTCGGGGTAGAGCGGCTCGTTGTGAATGGCCTGGGTGAAGAACTGGGTCGCCGCGTACGTGACGTCCATGATCTGCTCGGGGGTGCCCCAGCCCTGGCTCGGGCGCTGCTGGAACACGCCGAGCGAGTCCTGGTCGCCGCAGGGCAGGTTGTTCATGTGCGACTCGACCCAGCCGGCCTCGAACCCCGCGAGCATGACCTTCGGGGAGGCGCCCATGTCGACACCGACCTGGTAGACGGTCTGCGTGACGGCGAGGTCGCGGTCGGGCGGGATGCTCGGGCAGTCCAGCGGTCCGACGGCGGCGGGGACGTGCCCGCCCGGCACCGCCGCCGCGGGGTCGGCCGAGTCGGACCCCGGGCTCGCCAGCGCGGCGGTCGTCACGAGCCCCGCGGCCGCTACCGCCGCGGTCAGTGCGAGCGCCAGCCGGCGTACGGGAGTGAACGTAGTCAATCGAACCCCCTCGCTACATGACAGAGTGCCGATGTCACGCTCAGTGTCTGTTTGGGTGCTATCTGACTACTACCGACGAATGTCGGTGTGAAATTCACAGAACCGCATACAGAAATCGGTTGGCCGGCGCCCGACGGGTCGGCAGGATCCGCCCATGACCGACGCGCGCAAGGCCATCGACCGGCACGTGGAGACGATCACCGCACGGGACCTGAAGGGGTACGCCGCCACGCTGCACGACGACGTGGTGCTGGTGCTGCCGACCGGGACCACGCTCGCCGGCAAGGAGGCCGTCGTCGGCTTCCACCAGGAGTTCTTCGCCGACCCCGACTGGACCCAGGACCTCGCCGAACGCACCATGACGGTCGGCGAGCACACCGCCCGCGCGCTGTTCGAGGCGGACTACCGGGACGTCGACGCGGCGGGGGAACCGGTCCGCAAGCGGTACCTCGTGGGTCTGGTGTTCACGCGCGTGGGCGAGGAGTGGCTGCTCCTGCACGACCAGTGCACGCCCGTCTGACCGGCCCAACCTTGTGCGCGACGGTAGCCGCGCCGTACCCCGGCTCGTACCGTGCCGCGGCGATCGCAGCCACAGCAACGTGAACGCGAGCCCGGCGTCGGTCTCGCGGACGTACACCCGCCACCAGGCCACGTGCAGCTCACCGCACCGACGCGGGGTGGCGAGGACGCCCAGCAGCGCGTCGGGACACCGTCCCGTCCACTGTGGACAGCCGAGGGGTCGAGCCGGCCCCGGCCAGCGGCACGAGGTCGGTCAGCCGGCGCTCCGCTTCCTTGACGTGCACCGCGCCGCCGTGCGTCCCGGTCCGGCTCACCGACTCCCGCCGGTGCCGGCCGGCCCGGCTGCAGGTGCTGGCCTCGCCGCTGGACGTGCCGGGGGAGCTGCGCGACGTCGCCGGCCTGGCCGAGGTGGCGGCGACGCCCGGGGTGGCCGCGGTCGACGTGTTCGCCTCGCCCGGCGACCTCGTCCGGCCGCACACCGAGTCCGGGCACAAGCTCGGCTGGCTCGTGGTCACCGCGGACCGGGCTGAGCGGCTGCCCGCCGTGCTGCGCCGCGCCCGGCGCCGGCTGCGGATCACCGTGGCACCGATGGCCGTGCCGACTCGCCAGCCCGCTTAGTGCGTTCTGCTGCGCCGCGCCCCCGGTGGTGCCAGGCTGGTCCGAGATCAACACCGGAGGTCGGAATGCCGTTCGCTCATCTCGGCGCTGACCGGCGCGCACACGTGCCGGTCAGCGGGTTCGCCCACACCACCCAGACCAGGCATGGATGAGCTGCACGTCGCCGCCGAGCTGACCGCCGAGTACCTCTCCCGGGTCGACGGCAGACCGGTCTGGCGCCCGGTCCCCGGCGTGGACGCCGAATGGCTTGCGGGACAGGACCTTCCCGAGTCCGGCCGGCCGCTCGCCGACCTGCTCGCGGACATCCGGGACCGGATGCTGCCGTACCCGATGGGCAACGGGCATCCGAGGTTCTTCGGCTGGGTGAACTCCGCGCCGTCGCCGGCCGGCGTGCTCGTCGAGCCGCTCGCCGCGGCGCTGAACCCGAGCTGCGCGGGTGGCGACCATGCCGGCGTGCTGCTGGAGCGGGCGGTGGTGCGCTGGCTCGCCGGCCTGGTCGGCTATCCGCACCGGCCGGGCGGCGGGCTGCTCACGAGCGGCGCCTCGCTCGCCACGGTCACGTGCCTGGCGGCGGCCCGGCAGCGGGCGGCGCGTGCCGACGGCTGGGACGTCCGCACCGACGGGCTGGCCGGGCGGCCACCGTTCACCGGGTACGTGTCGGCGGAGGGGCACGGCTGCCTGCGGAGGGCGGCCGAACTGCTGGGCATCGGCTCGGCCTGGGTGCGGACGATCCCGGTCGACGACCGCTTCCGGATGTCGGCCCCCGAGCTGCGCTCGGCGATCGAGGCGGACCTGTCGGCCGGTGCCCGCCCGTTGTTCGTCGCGGCGAACGCGGGCACGGTCAACACGGGTGCGGTCGACCCGTTGGACGAGCTCGCCGGCATCGCGGCCGAGCACGGCCTCTGGTTCCATGTGGACGGTGCGTACGGGGCGCTGGGCGTGCTGGCGCCGTCCGCCGCGCCCGAGTTCATGGGGCTCGAGCTCGCGGACTCGCTGGCGCTGGACCCGCACAAGTGGCTCGGGGTACCGGTCGACTGCGGCTGCGCGCTGTTCGCCGACCCGTCCTGCGCGCGCGACGCGTTCAGCCTGGTTCCGGCGTACCTGCGCGACGAGGAGTCCGGCGAGCTCGGCTGGTTCGCCGAGTACGGGCCGGAGCAGACCCGCCCGTTCCGTGCCCTGCGCACGTGGGCGACGATGTCGCATCTGGGCCGCGCCGGCATCGTCCGCCTGGTCACCCGAACGACGGAGCTGGCCCGCACGCTGGCCGCGATGATCTCCGAGGAGCGCGACTTCGAGCTCCTCACGCCGGTCGTGACCTCGATCGTCGCTTTCCGCTACCGGCCACTGGGCAGGCCGCACGAGCTGGACGAGCTCAACCGTGCGATCCCGGCCGTCGTACGACAGGGCGGTCGCGCGTTCCTGACGGGCACGAGGCTGGGCGAGGCCGAGGCACTGCGCGCCTGCGTGCTGAACCCGTCGACGACGGAGAAGGACCTGGCGGGCCTGCTCGGCGAGATCCGTCTCGCCGCCCGCCGCTTTCGGTCCGCGGCCCCGCCCGGGCATCCGACTAAGGGATCTTGACGGTTGGGCTGCCAGGTGGTCTCATCGGCTTGAAATTTATTCATGTTTCTTGTCGTGGCCATCGGGAGGCCGTGGTGTCCCTGCTCAAGCGTTCCCTGCTGGCGGCCGGAGTGGCCGTCACCGTCACCACCGCCGGGGTGATCTCGGCCGGCGCCGCGCCGCCCGGCCAGGACGCCGCCGCGCTGCCGACCGCGGCCGTCGCGCTCGGCGACAGCTTCGTCAGCGGCGAGGGCGGCGGCGACTACCAGCCGGTGACCGACCTGGGCGGTGTGCCGCAAGGCTTTCCGGGATGGTCGGCGCCCAACGACAACGCGTTCTTCTGCCACCGGTCGGCCAAGGCCTCGCTGATGCAGGCGAACCTGGCCGGCATCTCCACCCGCTTCAACCTCGCCTGCTCCGGCGGGCAGCCGCACGACATCGCGAACCCATCGGCGAGCCGGGAGAAGGGCCGGGCCGTCGCGGCCCAGCTCGACCAGCTCCGCACGGTCGCCCAGACCCACGACGTCGACCTGGTCCTCGTCGGCCTCGGGTCGAACAACGGCTCGTTCACCTTCGGCGACGCGGCTTCGGTGTGTGCCAACCGGTTCATCGCCGACGCGTGGGTCGGCTGGTGGGAGTTCTGGGCCGGCGACCCGCCGCAGGAGCCCTGCACGATCTCCGACCTCGCCACCGACGCCGAGCTCGCCGCGGGCACCGCCGAGACCACCGACGCGCTGCGCGGCCTGCTCACCACCCTCGACCAGGTCGACGCGGACGGCCAGCACCGGATCGTGTTCCAGGGCTACACGAACCCCCTGCCGCCGGACTACGCGCAGCGGTACCACGAGGAGGACGGCCGGGCCGACGACCGGGACAAGTTCCGCGCACTCGGCGCCGAGCGCTACGCCGCGGGCTGCCCAGCCCACCGCGCCAGCCTGGCCGCCGGTCACCTGTTCTCCCAGGGCCTCGGCCGCCTCGTGCGGTCGACGCACACGACGCTCTCCGCCGAGTTCCCGGAGGCCGACCTGGTGTTCCTCGACGTGCAACGGGCGTTCGACGGCGCGCGGCTGTGCGAGCAGGACGGCAGCCCGGACAACGCGCTCGCCACGCCGATCCGGTTGCAGGACGGGCCGAGCGGCGTGCCCGTGACCAGTTTGGACGGTCGGGACAAGATCGCCATCCAGCGGATCGCGCAGACGTGCGTCGAGTACTTCCAGACCTGCCAGGAGTCCTGGCACCCCAACGCGAACGGATACGCGGTGCTCGGCCAGTGTCTCGCCGGTGCGGCGACCACGGCGAGCCGGTCGGTGTCGTGCGTGCGGCAGCCGGACGGGAGCGTCACCGTCGGCTAATTCGGTTGCCGATCTCCTCGGTCGCCTGCTGAGGTTGCCCGGCAACCCGCAGGCGACCGAGGAGAGGAACATGCGAGCAGCGTTCATGTCCATCCCATCTGGCATTTCCGTCTACCCAGAGGACATGACGCTTGAGTCGCACCCTGAACCTGGGAATCCTCGCCCATGTTGACGCCGGCAAGACGAGTCTGACCGAACGGCTGCTGCACGCGGCCGGGATCATCGACCGGGTCGGCAGCGTCGACGACGGCAGCACCCAGACCGACTCCCTGGCGCTGGAACGGCAACGCGGCATCACGATCAAGTCCGCGGTCGTCTCCTTCCGCATCGGGGACGTCACGGTCAACCTGATCGACACACCCGGTCACCCGGACTTCATCGCCGAGGTGGAGCGGGTGCTCGGCGTGCTCGACGGCGCGGTCCTGGTGATCTCCGCCGTCGAGGGCGTGCAGGCCCAGACCCGCGTCCTCATGCGGACCCTGCGGCGGCTGCGGATCCCGACGCTGATCTTCGTCAACAAGATCGACCGAGTCGGCGCCGACACCGACCGCGTGCTGCGGGCGATCGCCGGCAAGCTCACCCCGGCGATCGTCCCGATGACGGCGGCGACCGGGCTCGGCACCCGCGCCACCCGCGCCGTGCCCTGCCCCGGGAACCCGCCGGGGCTGGCCGAGGTGCTCGCCGAACACGACGACGCGCTGCTCGCGGCGTACCTGGAGGGCGGGGTGCCCGGCGACCGGTTGCGCAAGGAGCTGGTGGCACAGACCGGCCGGGCGCTCGTGCACCCCGTGTACCTCGGCTCGGCGATCACCGGGACCGGCGTCGACGAGCTCAGCATGGGCATCGCCACGCTGCTGCCTGCCACCGAAGGGGACCCGGACGCACCGGTGTCGGGCACGGTGTTCAAAGTGGAGCGTGGGCCGGTGGGGGAGAAGATCGCCTACGTGCGGATGTTCGCCGGCACCGTGCGGCTACGTGACAGCGTGCGGTTCGGCGACGGCAAGCGCGGCAAGGTGACCTCGGTCGGCGTGTTCGACGACGGCACGGCCGTGCCGCGGAAGGCCGTCGTGGCCGGGCAGGTCGGAAGGCTGTGGGGCCTGCGCGACATCCGGATCGGGGACACGATCGGTCGTGGCCGCGCGGCGGGCGAGCACCACTTCGCCCCGCCGACGCTGGAGACCGTGGTCGTCCCGATCCGTGCGGCCGACAAGGGCGCTTTGCATGCCGCGCTCGTCCAGCTCGCCGAGCAGGACCCGCTGATCGACCTGCGGCTCGACGAGCTCCGGCAGGAGATCTCCGTGTCGCTCTACGGCGAGGTGCAGAAGGAGGTCATTCAGGCGACGCTCGCCGACGAGTTCGGCCTCGCCGTGTCGTTCCGCGAGACGACCACCATCTGCGTCGAGCGGCCGGCCGGCACGGGTGCGGCTTTCGAGCTGATCGGCAAGGCGCCCAACCCGTTCCTCGCCCAGGTCGGTCTGCGGGTGGACCCGGCACCGGCCGGCAGCGGCGTGGAGTTCCGGCTGGAGGTCGAGCTCGGGTCGATGCCGTATGCCTTCTTCAAGGCGGTGGAGGAGACCGTGCACGACGTCCTCGGTCAGGGCCCGCACGGCTGGCAGGTGCTCGACTGCGTGGTCACGATGACGCATTCCGGCTACTACCCGAGGCAGAGCCACGCGCACCAGAAGTTCGACAAGAGCATGTCCAGCACGGCCGGGGACTTCCGCAACCTCACGCCGCTGGTGCTGATGGCGGCGCTGCGGCGGGCGGGCACGGTGGTGTACGAGCCGATGCACCGCTTCCGCCTGGAGATCCCGGCGGACACGCTCGGCGTGGTGCTGCCGGCGCTGGCCCGGCTGCGCGCGGTCCCATCGACGCCGTATCCGGTGGGCACGGCGTATCTCGTGGACGGCGATGTGCCGGCGGGCGCGGTGCACGAGCTGGCGCAGCTGCTGCCGTCGTGGACGCGCGGCGAGGGGGTGCTGGAGTACGAGTTCGACCACTACCGGTCGGTCACCGGGCCGGTGCCGAGCCGCCCGCGGACCGCCGCAACGCCTGGAAGGCGTCCTTCAGGTCGTCCAGCGTCCTGAAGGACGCCTTCCGGGCATTCGGGCATTCAGCGGGACTGCTTGAACGCGTGCAGCCGCACCCGTGCGTCGCGGTACCGGTCGATCGCCCACCGGAACGGCCGTGGCACGAGCTGGTCAGAGAGCTCCGCGCGTGACTCGTCGGCCTGCTTGCGCTCCAGGTCGAGCCGGTGCAGCAGCCCGGCCACCGCGTACATCGCCGCGTCGAGCATCTCGGTGTCGGTCACCTCGTCGGGGTGACGCGGCTCCTGCCCGCCGGCCGTCGGCAGCAGGTCGTCGAGGTCGCCGGTGACCTGGTAGCCGGCCTCGCGCAGCGCCTGGACGATCTCCTTGCCCTTCTGCAGCACCCAGTCCTGGTCCTCGGCCGGCAGCCGCAGCGGCGTCGAACCGGGCCGCGCGGCGAGCACGTCCACCGCGAGGAGGTTCTTGACCAGGCTCTGGTACGTCGGCCACTCCATGTTGCCGACGAGCAGGTCGTTGAGCCGCCGCACCACGTTGGTCTCCACGACGCCCATCGACGGGTTCTTGACGTCGACCTCGACCGGCCGGTTCGCCGGGTCGATGCCGACGGTCGTCGCGAACCGCGTCCACAGCTCGTCGCGTGCGGCCCCGCGCGGCACGGTCACGATGTGCACCCGCTCGGCCGGCAGGTCGCCCGCCCAGTTCCGCAGCACCGCCGGCAGGTCCTGGTAGCTCCAGAAGGTCTTCGCGAAGAACGGGTCGATCGAGTCGTCCAGGCAGCGCAGTGAGCGGGTGAACTCGCCGAAGGTGAGCCGGCCGCAGTTCTTGACGTCCTCCTGCCACACCGCGGGCACCTGGCGGGCGAGGTCGCGGGCGGTGAGCACGACGTGCACCTCGAGGCCGGCGAGCGAGCGCATGGCGCGCGTGATCGCGTCCGGGGCGGCGCTGCCGAGCATCTCGTGGGAGACGATCGACGTGTCGGGCCAGGCACGGACCTGGTTGACGATCCGGTCCCACGCGCCGGCCACGTCCGGGTTGACGTGGCCGTGCCACTTGAGACCGCGCAGATCGTGGGTGGCGAGGAAGTGCGCGTCGGGCCGCTTGCCGGGGTAGAGCACACCGGCCTCACGCAGCGCGCGGCGGTTGGACCACAGCACCTCCTGGAGGTGGGTGGTGCCGGTCTTCGGTGAGCCGATGTGCAGGAACACGCGTTGCCGCGCCATGTCAGGCTCCCTGGACGAGGACGAGGACGGAGACGAGGCGGGTCACGGTCTCTTCGAGCGAGCCGGCACCGTCGACGACGAGGTCCGGGTGCTCCGGCGTCTCGTAGCCCTGGCCGATGCCGGTCATGTTGGGCAGCTTGCCGGCCTTCGCCTTGGCGTAGAGCCCCTTCGGGTCCCGCTCGGCGCACACCTCGGCCGGGGTGTCGACCCAGCACTCCACGAAGTCGCCGGCCTCGAACAGGCTCTTGGCCACCATCCGGTCCGCGCGGAACGGCGACACCAGCGCGACGATGACGATCAGGCCGGCGTCGAGCAGCAGCCGCGCGGTCTCCGCGACCCGTCGCACGTTCTCCGCGCGGTCCTCCGGGGTGAAGCCGAGGTCCTTGTTCAGTCCGCCTCGGACGTTGTCGCCGTCGAGCACGTAGGTGTGCAGGCCCATGCCGTGCAGCCGCCGCTCCAGCGCGTCGGCGATCGTGGACTTGCCCGCGCCGGGCAGGCCGGTCAGCCAGATGACCCGCGACTGCTGGCCCTTCAGGCGGGCGCGCGCGGCGCGGTCGACCGCGTAATCGTGCGGGACGATGTTGGTGCCGCGGCGCAGCGCGTAACGGATCATGCCGGCGGCGACGGTGTCCTTGCTGACCCGGTCCACGAGCAGGAAGCTGCCGGTGTCCCGGCTGGCGTCGTACCGGTCGAGCGAGATCGCGCCGTCGGTGCTCAGCTCGACCGTGCCGATCTCGTTGATGCCGAGCGTGCGGGCCGCGAGCTGCTCGCCGGACGTGACGTCGAGCTTGCCGCGGATCGTCGTGACCACGGCGGGCACCATGAGCGGGCCGGCCAGGAGCAGGTAGGACCGGCCGTGGGCGAGCGGCTCGTCGGCGGTCCACACGAGGTGCGCGGAGAACGCGGTCGCCGGCTGCAGGGCGCCCCGGGTGGCCGGCGGCGTGGTGAGCAGGTCGCCGCGCCGCACGTCGAGCTCGCTCGCCAGCGTCACCGTCACCGGAGTGCCCGGGTCGGCCCGGTCGACCTCGCCGTCGGGGCCGAGCACCCGCTCGACGGTCGACGCCGCGCCACTGCCGGCGACGACCACGGGGTCACCGGGGCGAACCGGCGCGCCGACGACCGTACCGGCGAGACCACGGAAGTCCCCGGCGCGGACGACGTACTGCACGGGCAGCCGGAAGCCGCTGTCGTCGCCGTCGGCGATCTTCGGGGCCGGCGGCTGCCAGGCCGCCAGCGCGCCGAGCACGGTCGGCCCGTGGTACCAGGGCATGTTCGCCGAGCGGGCGATCACGTTGTCCCCGCTGAGCGCGCTGACCGGGATGACCTCCACGTCCTCGACGTCGAAGCCAGCCGCGGCGGCGCGCACCCCGCCCGCGAGCTCCTCGTGCAGCACATGGTCGAAGCCGCGTGCGTCGAGCTTGTTGACCGCGGCGATCACGGTGCGCACGCCCATCAGCGCGCAGACGGCCAGGTGCCGGCGGGTCTGCGCGCGGATGCCCTTGGTGGCGTCGACGAGCAGCAGCGCCACGTCGGCGGTCGAGGTCGCGACCGCCATGTTTCGGGTGTACTGCTCGTGGCCGGGCGCGTCCGCGATGATCACCCGCCGGCCCGAGGGCAGGTCGAGGTGGCGGTAGGCGACGTCGATCGTGATGCCCTGTTCGTGCTCGGCCTCGAGGCCGTCGGTGAGCAGGGAGTAGTCCACCTCGCCGGCGGGCACGGTCGAGCCGCCGCGGCGGGTGCGCCGGGCGTAGTCGAGCTGGTCCTCGGGGACGCTGTTGGTCTCCGCGAGGAGCCGGCCGATCAGCGTGGACTTGCCGTCGTCGACCGAGCCGCACGCGATGAGCCGCAGGACCGAGACGGGCCGGTGCTCGTGCTCGGGGCGGGCGGGGGACTCGCTGGTGAGGGTCATCAGAAGTAGCCCTCCGCCTTCTTGCTCTCCATGGACTTGCCGCCCTCGCCGTCGATGAGCCGGCCGGCGCGCTCGGAGCGGCGGTCCGCGCGCATCTCGTCGATGAGCTCGTCGAGGTTCTCGGCCTTCGACTCGACGGCCGCGGTGAGCGGGTAGCAGCCGAGCGTGCGGAAGCGGACCAGGCGCTGCTCGGGACGCTCGCCCTCGTGCAGGGGGTAGCGGTCGTCGTCGACCATGATCAGCTGGCCGCCGCGCTCGACGACCGGACGAGGCGCGGCGAAGTACAGCGGGACGACCGGGATGGCCTCGCGTCTGATGTAGCGCCACACGTCGAGCTCGGTCCAGTTGGACAGCGGGAACACGCGCATCGACTGGCCGTCGGCGAGCTCGGTGTTGGCGCTGCGCCAGAACTCCGGGCGCTGCTTGCGGGGCTCCCAGCGGTGGCCGGGCTCGCGGAGGGAGAACATCCGCTCCTTGGCCCGGGAGCGCTCCTCGTCGCGGCGCGCGCCGCCGATCGCCGCGTCGTAGTCGCCCTCGTCCAGTGCCTGGCGCAGGGCGACGGTCTTCATGATCCGCGTGTACTCGTGGGAGCCGTGGGTGAACGGCGTGACGCCGTCGGCCCGGCCCTGCTCGTTGGTGTGCACCTGCAGGTCGAGCCCCAGCCGCCGCGCGGTGGCGTCCCGGAAGTCGATCATCTCCCGGAACTTCCAGCCGGTGTCGATGTGCACGACCGGGAACGGCACCGGCCCGGGCGCGAACGCCTTGACCGCGAGGTGCAGCAGGACCGAGGAGTCCTTGCCGATGGAGTAGAGCAGCACGGGCCGGCGGAACGCCCCGGCGACCTCGCGCAGGATGTGGATGGCCTCCGCCTCGAGTACGTCCAGGACGGCTTCGGGCGAGATGGCTTCCTCCGCCTCGACAGGCACGTGCGCTCCATCCTCATTGTCGCGATGTGTTCGGTGACCGAGTTCGGTCGGCAAGAGTAGCTGGTCCGACCTGGGAGCCGAGACGGCGGGAGCCACCATCGCCGGTCATCGGCGGTGGTGGCTCCCGGGCAGTGCCGTTGGGCCAGTCGTCCTTCTAGCAGGTCTGCGCGTAGCGGCACGCCACGACGGACGGGCGCTCCACGGGCTGGCCCTCCTCGATCGACCACGCCAGCCGCACGAACTGGGCGTGCGTCCAGATGAGCGGGGTCGCCGACGTGGTGCCGGTGCCGGGCCGCTCCTCCGGTGCCGGCGGGCGGTTGTCCCATACCTGCTCGGGCAGCATCAGGCTGTCGCTCGCGGTGGCCGCGATCGTCCGCAGCCGCTCGCGCGCCGACTCGGGGTCGCCCGCGAGCAGCTCGTACTCGCCGCGCTCGCCGTTGAAGATCGGCCACAGCCGGCCGTACGTGCGGGTCGGCTCCGGCGTCGGCCAGACGACGTCCCACGGCCCGCCGGCCGCCTGCTCGCCGTAGCCGTCGCTGGTGAAGCGGTGCCACAGCTGGCCGGCCGGCGTCCGCTCGCCGAGCTCGGCGTCGACTACGCCCACGGTGTTCACGATGGCCGGGTCGTCGGCGGGCTTCACGCCGAGCCGCGCGAGCTCGAGGAAGCTCGGGTCGACGACCGTGCGCTGGTCGACCTCACCCGGGTTGTTGTCGCCGAGGTTGTACTTCGTGCCCTGGTTCGGCTTGCCGTCCTTGGTCAGCCGCAGGTAGTACGGGTCCGGCGAGAGCGGGCCGTTGCTGGTCACCGTCCAGCCGTCCACCGACGACGCCCACGAGTCGGCGATGTCCAGGTAGCGCTTCGCGCCCACGCTGTCGCCCGACCGCTCGAGCAGGTCCGCGAGGCACACCAGGGCGGCGATCTCGGCCGCGATCGTGGCGGGGGAGTAGCCGCTCTGGTTCTCCCAGCGCTCCTGCTCGGTCCACGGTGCGGTGTTGCCGTCCTTGCTGTAGTTCACCATGAACTCGGCGGCCTTGCGCAGACCGTCCAGAGTGGACGCGTCGGTGCGGTTGAGGAGCCAGGCGAGGAGCATGGGCGACGCGGTCTCGTCGAGCTGGATCGAGGTCCAGTACGGCTCCCCGGTGACCCGGGTGTTCTGCGCCAGGTGCCCGTCGGGCTGCTGCTGGACGGTCAGCATGTAGTCCAGCGCCCGGTTGGCGCCCTCCTCGTCGCCGGCGGCGATCAGTCCGGTCGCGATCTGGTAGAGGTCGCGCGGCCAGACCAGCGCGTAGGAGCCGAACTCCGGCGCGATCTGTCGGTCGAAGCCGAACGCCCACGGGAATCCCGGTGCGGCGATGTACGCGCCGCGATGGGTCTTGTCCTCCGAGGCGGCCAGCATCATGAGCGAGCTGTCGTAGACCTGGCGTTCGTGGCGGGAGTCGACGCTCTTCGGCGGCTGCTTCAGGCTACCGAGGTAGTCCCGCCAGCTCTTGGCGTACGCGGACGCGGCGGTCTGGAAACCGGCCGACAGCGTGCTGTTCGCGGTCCGCACGGCCTCGTCGCGGTTCTTGCCGAAGCCGAGGACCAGCGTGTCGTGGCCGTTCTGGACACCGTCGAGGTTCAGCTTGCCGGTCTGCACGACGTTGCCCGGACCGGCGTTGCCGTACGTCCAGTCCATCGTGTGATCGTCGGCGAGGTCGGTCCAGCCGTCGCTGGTGCCGAGGTAGCCGGTCGAGGTGGCGGCGAACCCGCCCTCGGCGACCAGCGCGCTCGTCGTGGCCGCGTCGGAGGCGACCAACTCGGTCCCGCTCGTGCCGCTGTCGTCGTTGCCCTCGCGGGACAGCGCCGGGTCGTAGAGCACGTAGGCCTGCAGCGGCCGCTGCGACCGCAGGGTCACGTCGACCAGCACGCTCGCCCGCCGCGGGTCGGTGACGTAGGTGGTCTCGGCCTGCCAGCCGGTCCCGGTGGCGACCTGGCGGAAGGTGAGGCCGTGGTTGGACACGGGCTCGGTACGCACGTCGACGTCCTGCGCCCGCTCGGTGAAGGTCTGCCCGTCGGTGACCACGAGCTGCAGGTCACGCACGGCGGGCGTGCTCAGGTCGGGGTAGAAGACCTCGGTCATCCGGCCACCGCCGAGCGTGAACCACACGGGGCTCTCCGCGCCGCCGTGCGTGGTGCCGAACGCCTCCTTGTCGGCTGGCTGGTAGACCGCCTCGTCCCCGGGCCCGCCGGGTGCGTCACCTCCGCTGGCGATGGCCGGCGTCGCGGCGCTCACCATCGCCACGACCGCCGACAGGGCCCCCAACAGCACACTTCTCCGATGACGGTGTGTCAACCGCACGACGTTCCTTCCAGACGGAGAACGAGTCGGCCGATGCTAGGTGGGTGGCGCGGGAGCGCACCACCTACCAAAGGTGCCTGACGCCACGTCCCGCCGCGTGATCACCAACACTGTCTACTGTGGACCCGCCAGTGCGGTGAGCGTGCGCTCGCCGCCCGGATCCCCGGCGGTGGCCGGCACGACGGCGACCTCGTCGAGGCCGGCGTACTCCGCGATCCGGGCTCGCACGGTCGCCGCGGCACCGACCAGGCCGACCACGCGGGCGGCATCGGTGGGCAGCGCGGCCACGAGCGCGTCGCCGGTCGCGCCCCGCCGCGCGAGGTCCGACGGCCGCGCCGAACCCGGCGGCCACGAACACGTCCTGGTACTCGCGCACCGGCAGGTATCCGACCAGGACGCGCGTCAGCTGCGCGTAGGCGGCGTCGTCCGGGTCGACGGCGCGGGCGGCCAGGCGCGCCGGCGGGCGCTCACTCGCGGCGTGGAGCTTGGCGCGCAGCTCGCGGACCTGTGGTCGACGGAGACGAGGTCCAGCAGCATCCGATCGGCATACCGCGCCGCGATCCGGATGGCCCGGTCGCCGAACGCCGCGACTCGTGAGCGAGCTTGTGAACGGACCATCGGCACGGGGCGACCGCGAGCGGCTCCATCGAGCCTGGGAGGGGGAGTCGTGAGCGAGCTTGCGAGCGGACCATCGGCACGGGGCGACCGCGAGCGGCTCCGCCGAGCCTGGGAGGGGGAGTCGTGAGCGAGCTTGCGAGCGGACCATCGGCACGGGGCGACCGCGAGCGGCTCCATCGAGCCTGCGAGGGGGAGTCGTGAGCGGGCCGGTGGCGGGCGGGAGGCGGCGGGAGGCGGCGGCGGAAGCCGTGCGCGTCGGTGGCGCCGAACCACTCCCCGCGCCGGTGGGCGACGTAGGCGGCGGCGCTGTTGTCCCGCAGGTCGCCGACCGGGTGCGCGCGCGACCGGCCGTGCACACCCTCCACGACCCGGATGCTCGAGGTGCCCAGCGCGACGCCGACCGGCCGGCCGATCGTGGCCTCGACCGAGGCGGCCCCGCGCACGATCGTCAGCGGGTCGCGCACCGGTACCGGCACCGACCCGGCGGTGATCGCGATCCGCGCGGTCCTCGCGCCGACGGCGGCGGCCAGCGCGAACGCGTCCCAGGTGGGTCCCTCGCCGAGTCAGACCTCGCCGTACCCCAACCGGTCCGCCGTCGCCGCGACCTCGGCGCCTCGGTCGGTGGCTGCTCGTTCTCCCGCGCCGCGGCGACCACGCTGATCCTCAGGCGGCCACCGTACGCCGCGCCACGAGTGTCCTGTTCGGATTCGACGCCGTGCCAATAGCACGATCGACACCACCACCACAACCCTCGTTCGTCGCTCATCGCGGTCCGGTTTCGGCGACCAGCCTGATCATCGGGTGAACACGCCCAGTAGGCGGTTTCCGGATCCGACTTTCGGCCCGGGCCACATGGCGGTGTGACCACACCACCGAAAGGCCGACCGGTCCGGCGTCAGACGTCGCACGAACGTACCGCCTCTTCGGACGCGATCGTCCTGTTCGGACTGTGCTGGTCGGTCCGCCGGCGTCGTCGCGCCGGCCGGCACGACGGGGCGGCTACGCGCCGTGCCGCCGCCGCGCACACTATCGCGGCGTCGCCGAGAAATGTTGCATAACAAGCAAAAGTACTGTTCGAGCTGGCATCCCCGCGGCGATTCCAAGATCGGAACGACCGGCGGCTCTCGAGTGCATCACCGAAAACCCGGTGCGCGCAAGCGAAAGGACCGCGCGGCGCACACGGTCCGTAGTCGCCGCCGGCGGCAGATGCTGGGGCAGCGAGATATTTGCTTATGGGCGTTAGACTCTCGCCGCACGGAAGAGCGGATCGTTAATCACCGATCCGCATAGAGCCGCCAACCGAAATTGCCGCATACGAACGTGCCTACGCAAAGGGTGATCGGGCGGATGACAGAAACGGCGACGTCGGAAGTCGAATGGACGACCACCCGGTCCGGCGTGGGTGACACCGACTTCCGCGAGCTGATGAACGTATTCCCCAGCGGGGTCACCGTGGTAACCACTCAGGACCCCGACGGCACCCCGCACGGTCTGACGTGCACGTCGATGTGCAGTGTGAGCCTCCGGCCGCCGATCCTGTTGGCCTGCCTGCACAATCACAGCCAGACGCTCGCCTCCGTGCTGCGTCAGGGCACGTTCGCGGTCAACCTGCTGCATGCCGGAGGTCGACGGGCCGCCGAGGTGTTCGCCTCGGCCGTCCGGGACAGATTCGCGGCGGTCCACTGGGACCGCACGCCGAGACGCGGGCTGCCATGGCTCACGTCCGACGCGCACGCGGTCGCGGAATGCGACGTGGTCGAGGCCACCGTGGCCGGCGACCACGTCGTTGTCTTCGGGCAGGTTGACGGCGTGCTCACCAGGCCGCAGAACCCGTTGATGTACGGGTTGCGCTCCTACGCGGCCTGGACCGGTGCGTGAGCCGCGCGCACGAATTCCCTGCGCTGACAACCTTTCGTCAACTGTGAAGGACAGCCGATGGACAACCGGATCAAGAACGTCGTCATCCTGGGCGGGGGCACTGCGGGATGGATGACGGCATCCTATCTGGGGAAGGCGTTGGGCCCGACGGTCAACGTGACGGTGCTGGAGTCGCCGGCCATCCCGCGCATCGGGGTGGGCGAGGCGACGGTTCCCAACCTGCACCGCGCGTTCTTCCGCTACCTCGGTATCTCCGAGGACGAGTGGATGCGGGAGGTCAACGCGAGCTTCAAGATGGGGGTCCGGTTCATCAACTGGCGCACGGACGGGCCGAGCCAGGCCGGCGCGCGCACCCACAACGGCCGGCCGGACCACTTCGACCACCTCTTCGGGCTGCTGCCCAACCACGAGCAGCTGCCGCTGTCGCACTACTGGGCCTACAAGCGCCAGCTCGGCCTGACCGACGAGCCCTACGACTACGCGTGCTACCGGGAGACCCCCGTGTGCGACGCGATGCTGGCACCGCGGGAGCACGACGGTACGAAGTGGACGAACTACGCCTGGCACTTCGACGCCCAGCTGGTGGCCGACTTCCTGCGCCGGTTCGCGACCGGGCGCCTGGGTGTGCGCCACGTCGAGGACAAGATGACCGAGGCGCTACGTGACTCCCGCGGGTTCGTGACAGGCCTGCGTACCGAGCAGGGTCCGATCATCGAGGGCGACCTGTTCATCGACTGCTCCGGGTTCCGCAGCCTGCTGATGAACCAGGTGATGGAGGAGCCGTTCCTCGACATGTCCGACCACCTGGTGAACGACCGCGCGGTGGCGTCCCAGGTGCCCAACGACGACGCGGCCAACGGCGTCGAGCCGTACACCTCGGCGATCGCGATGAAGGCCGGCTGGACGTGGAAGATTCCGATGCTGGGCCGCTTCGGCACCGGCTACGTCTACTCCAGCCGATTCACCTCCCAGGACGAGGCGACCGAGGACTTCTGCCGCATGTGGGGGCTGGACCCGACCGAGCAACCGCTGAACCACGTGCGCTTCCGGGTCGGCCGCAACCGCCGCTCGTGGGTGAAGAACGTCGTGGGCATCGGCCTGTCGTCGTTCTTCCTGGAGCCGCTGGAGTCCAGCGGGATCTACTTCATCACCGCCGCGATCTACCAGCTGGCCAAGCACTTCCCGGACAAGAACTTCGACCAGATCCTCGTCGACCGGTTCAACCGGGAGATCGAGATCATGTTCGACGACACCCGTGACTTCATCCAGGCCCACTTCGCCCTCGCGCCGCGCAACGACTCCGAGTTCTGGCGTGCCAACAAGGAGATCGCGCTCGCCGACGACTTCAAGGAGAAGATCGCCATGTACCGGGCCGGTTTGGCCGTGAACATGCCGATCACGGACGAGTCGACCTACTACGACAACTTCGACGCCGAGTTCCACAACTTCTGGACCAACGGCAGCTACTACTGCATCTTCGCCGGCCTGAACTTCCTGCCCGAGCACGCCCTGCCGGCGCTGACCTACCGGCCGGACGCGGAGCGCCGCGCGGAGCCCGTCTTCGAGCGGATCAAGAAGCGCCAGCGGGAGCTGCTGGAGACGCTGCCCACGACCTACGAGTACCTGTGCCGGCTGCACAACAGGGAGCCGGAGGCGGCCCTGAGCGTCTGAGCCGCACTCACCCGTCCCGTCCCCGCGGACCAGGAGGTCGTGATCAGCGCGCGCCCGAAACCCGCCAGGGTTGCCGCGACGTATCTGGGACTCGTGGTCCTGCCGGCGGCCGCGGCGGTCGTCGCGCTCCTCGCGGCCGACATCGGCTCCGAGGGCCCGCCCCCCGGGGGCGCCGACCGCGGCTCGATCGTCGGGCACCCGCTGGCCCGGCTGTTCCTGGCGATCGCCGTGGTCGTCGGCGCGTGCAAGCTGGCCGGCGTGCTCGCACGGCGGATCGGGCAGCCACCGGTGATCGGCGAGATCGCCGCGGGCATCCTGCTCGGCCCGTCGGTGCTGGGCGCGCTGTGGCCGCAGGGCCGGGAGTGGCTGCTCCCGGACCAGGTGCTGCCGCAGCTCCACGTGCTGGCGCAGCTCGGTGTCGTGCTGTTCGTGTTCCTCACCGGGCTGGAGCTCGACCTCGGAAAGCTGAAGGGCCGCGGCCAGCTGGCGGTGGTCGTCAGCCACGTCAGCATCGTCGCGCCGTTCCTGCTCGGGGTGCTGCTCGCGGTGCCGGCCTACGAGCGGTTCGCCCCGGACGGGGTGGGCTATCTGCCGTTCGCGCTGTTCCTCGGGGTGTCGATGAGCATCACGGCGCTGCCGGTGCTCGCGCGGATCCTGGTCGACCTCGGCATGTACCGCAGCCGGATCGGCACACTGGTGATGACGTGCGCACTGGCCGGTGACGTGACGGCGTGGATCCTGCTGGCGCTCGTGGTGGCGGTGGTCGGGGTGTCGTCGATGGCCGGCGTGCTGACCACGGTGGGGCTGACCGCCGCGTTCGCCGGCCTGCTGTTCGCGCTGCGGCCGTGGCTGACCCGGGTGCTCGGCACGGCCCAGGCGCAGCGCGCGCGGCTGGTGGTGCAGCTGGTGCTGGTCGGGGTGCTCGTGTGCGCGACGGCGACCGAGTGGATGGGCGTGCACGCGATCTTCGGCGCGTTCCTGTTCGGCTTGGTGCTGCCCGGCGACAGCGCGGTGGGGCAGCGGCTGCACGGCACGATCGACAACCTGACCACGACGCTGCTGCTGCCGTTGTTCTTCGCCTACAGCGGCCTGCGCACCGAGCTGACGCTGCTGGGCGACGCGGGCATGTGGGGCTGGTGCGGGCTGATCCTGGTGCTCGCGGTGGCGGGCAAGCTGGGCGGCTCGGCGGTGGCCGCGCGCGCGATGGGCACGAACTGGAACCAGTCGCTGCAGATCGGCGCGCTGATGAACTGCCGGGGTCTCACGGAGCTGGTGGTGCTCAACATCGGCCTGGACCTCGGGGTGCTCACGCCCGACCTGTTCGCGATCATGGTCCTGATGGCCCTGATCACCACCGCACTGGCGGGGCCGGTCGTCACCGGCCTGCGCTCGTCGAGTACCGACAACCTCGATCCCGACACGCCGCCGCGGGACGCCGACCCACCGCCGGTCGACCCGTCACCGGCCGACCTGTCAGCCGTCGACACCGACGAGCCCGGGGCCGAGCCGGCCGGCCGGCGACAACCCGGTCACCAGTAGCCGCGGGCCTCAGACGGCCCAGCAGTTCAGGCGGACCGGCTCGCCGGCCAGGGCGTCGCGGATTCCGGAGTAGACGGTGCCGTCCAGTGCCAGACCGACGTGTGCCACGACGCGCAGCGGGCACTGCGACTGGATCAGCACGTTGGTGGCGCCGTCGCGCAGGGCGGCGTTCTCCACCGGGCGCACCAGCTCGTCCAGTGCGGTGTAGAGGTTCGTGTAGCGGACCGCGCCGATCGTGTCGGGGCCGTCGTTGAGCGCGTTGACGAACTCGGAGCCGACGGCCATCTGCTGGCAGGCCACGATGCCGAGGCAGTCGCCGCCGCCGAAGAACGCGGCGAGGTTGGCGACCGCGGTGCCGTAGTGCGGCGCGCCGAGGCTCACCAGGCTGTCCACTGTGGAGTCGCCGCCGAGGTACTTCACGTACTGCCGGGCGACGAGCCCGCCCTGCGAGTGGCCCACCAGGTCGACCTTCTCCGCCCCGGTCCGCGCCCGGACGTCGCCGGCGAACGCGGCCAGGTCCCGTGCGGTGTCGGCGATGTCGCCGGTACCGAGGTTCGTCAGCTCGAAGATGAAGACCTCGTGGTCGTCGGCGCGCAGCCGACCGGCCAGCGGCTCGTAGAAGAAGGCCGGGCCGAACGTGCCGCCCGCGATCACCACCGGGTCCCGGGAGTCGGCCGCGGCCGAGTCGCCGGGCCAGAGCAGGACGACGACGAGTGCGCAGATGATTCCGGAGATCAGCGAGCGGCGGCTGGCCGGGCGAAGACGCTTCATCGAGTCCTCCAACCGAACGGGTGAGCCCGTGGTGAAGTTCACGTTAAGGAGAGGCGTCGTCGCCACTCAACGGTAGAAAGTAGGGAAACCCCGGTGCGCGTGCCGCGCACCGGGGTTCACCGGTTCACCTCAGCGGACGCGGGTCAGGCGCCCCCGCCTCCGGGCTGCACCACTCCGTTCACGGTCAACGTGTACGGCGCGTACTGCTGGACCTGCTCGGTCGGCTCGTCGTAGGCGACCTCGACGACGACGTTCGGGAACAGCGCGAAGAACAGCAGCTGCAGCCTGCCCAGTCGCACCGAGTTCCGCCCGTCGATCTCGGCCTGCAGGCCGACCTGGTGCCTCTCGTCATAGCCGATGATGCGGAGGTTCCAGTTGTCCACCGGGACCGGGCGGATCTCGGTCGGCGAGTCGAACGGCTCCAGGCTGGACCCGTCGCTGACCTGCGTCGCGCCGACGGTGACGTCGTCGATCTTCACGCCACCCTCGTTGACGCCGCCGTCGCTGACGTACTGGAAGCCGAGCAGCACGGTCTGGCCCGCGAACGCGGACAGGTCGAACGTGTGCGGCTCGAATCCGGTCGTCGTGCCGTTCAGGCCGGGCCCGAGCGGTGCGGCCACGGTCCGGTCACCGGCGATCGGCGTGTACGTCGCGCCGCCGTCCGTGGAGATCACGACGTAGCCGTAGTCGAACCCGAACTCGGCGCCGTACTTCGCGTCGAAGCGCAGCGTCGGGTCCGCGGCCGGCACAGCGACGGACGTGACCGCGGTGGCGTTGATGTTGTTGCCGTTGCCCGACCACAGCACCGGGTCGCCCGCGCTGTCCGGGTCGTCGCTCACGACCGTCCACTCCAGCGGAAGCGACGGAAGTGTCTCGGCGCCCTGGAACTCGAACGACCTGAGTTGGGCACCCCGCAGCGGATTCCCGTTCGCCCTCTGGAGCCGGACGTAGTCCGCCCCGTTCGGCGCCGCTCCGGGGTCGTCGTTGACGTTCGGGTTCCCGAAGTTGACCGTGGAGCGCAGGCTCGGGGTGGTCACCCGGCTCTTCGGCACGCCGAGCATGATCCCGCGATTCGAGTCCCCGACGATCTGGTCCACCAGGACCATCGTCTGGAAGTCGTGGAGCACGCGGTACATGTCGTGCACGCCCTCGCCCTCCAGCGCCGCGTCGAGGCTGGCCAGCCCCTGGAGGTCGCCGTCCTCGTGTAGCCGGGACATGAAGTCCGCGCCGTAGCGGTCGAACAGGAACAGCATGAGCGCGTAGGTGTGGCCGTAGTCGGCGAGCACCTGGCTCGGAGTGCCCTCACCCCACAGGTTCAGCGAGTTCTCCGGACCACCGCAGTCCCTCGGGTTCGGGTTGAACGGCGTCTGCACCGAGCCGAAGCCCTGGAAGCAGATCAGGTGGCTGTCGTTGCCACGGTCGAAGACCGTGAGGTTGCCGTCCACGTAGCCGACCAGGGACTGGGCGAAGTCGGAGAGACCCTCGTTGATCCAGTTACCCTCGAACGGGTCGGTGTAGTAGTGCAGCAGGTGCTGCCACTCGTGCGCGAACACGCCCTCGTAGAGGCGCGGGCGACCCGGGCGGCTGGTGCACGGGTCGTCGGTCGGCGCGTCCGCCGGGTCCGCACCGCTGCGGTGCTCCCAGTCGAACGCGTCGATCGTCATCACGTTGCGGTCGAACAGCTCGTTGAACTGCGAGGAGAAGAAGCCGGCGATGTAGGTCGGCGCGGCCGGGAAGTCGTAGAAGTTGTCGTCCCGGACGTTGTCGATCAGCGCGACCGTCTTGTTGCCGTCGCCGGTGTAGTCGCCACCGTTCCCGTCGGGGTCCGGGCCGAGGATCGCGTTGGACCCGTCCCGGTCCGGCGGCGTGCTGAACGTCGCCGTCTCCTTCGGGTACATGTTGTTGTCGAACTCGCCGACGAGCTCGGCCACCTGGGCGTCGGTGACGTCGGTCGTGCCGGGGATGGCGGTGCGGCAGTCACCGGCGGGGAACGCGGTGTCGTTCGCGACCCACACCTCGATGTTGTCGCCGACGCCGCGCAAGGTGTAGTCCTTGCGGTACAGGATGCCGTTGAAGTCGTCCAGGCCCAGCCACTGCCGGACGGTGCCGACCGGCGGCGTACTCGCCGCGGCCGCCTGGGTCCGGCTCTGGGCCGCGGTGTTCGGGGTGTACTTGGCCGGCGTCTGCACCGGCTTGCCGTCGAGGGTGAAGTCCTTGCGGGTCAGTTCCCGGACGTCGCTCGCAGGAGGAGGAGCATCGTCGCTCGGCGCCGCGCCGGCCGACGATGCCGGAAGTACTTGCAGCAGGGGAACGAGGAGCACCGCGGCTGCCGCCGAGAGTAATCGGCTACGTCGCATGAAATCCCTTTCGCTCAACGCGCTCGCGGCGAAGGGATGTCCACGGACGCGCGCGCGTGTGACTGGTCTCGCATCTGACCGTTTCGATGGGAGACCGTCAGACGTTTCACATTCGGCCGCCCGATTGTGTCGGCGTTTGGAGTAATGTTTGGGAGCGCCGCGTTTGTACTGGTCAGGCCGTCGTAATGGATCTTTCGAAGTAACGGCCGCGCCCGTCCGGACCGGGCTCGCGGCACATCGTCGTGGACCGGTCGCACGCGAGCGATCCCGCCTCAGGCCGCGGTCGAACGCTCGCACGTCCGTGACGCAATGTCACCACGGTGGACGTGCGACGGCGTAGCGGCGCCTCTCAGTCGCGGTCCAGGAACGAGCCGCCCGCGCCGACGGTCCGCACGGCATCGACGAGCCGGAGGCCCAGCACGGTCTTGAGCATGAACCCGGACGCGCCGGCGGTGATCGCGTCCGCCCGGGTGCTGTCGTCGGAGGTGAGGATGAGGCAGCGCAGTTCCGGCTGCCGGGCGAGCAGCTCACGGCAGAGCTCGATCCCGTTGCCGTCGGGCATCCGCACGTCGATCACCGCGACGTCCGCGTCGACCTGTGCGGCGCGGGCCAGCGCCTCGGCGACCGTCGCGGCCTCGCCGACGATCTCCAGGTCCGCCTCGCCGGCCAGCAGCTCCGCGATCCCCTGGCGGACCAACTCGTGATCGTCGACCACCAGGATCCGTATCCCCACGGCCGCCTCCCGTTCCCCGACACACGGTAGAGCCTCCGGCCTCCTGGCACCGCCGGCGATCGGCCCGGACGGCCAGGGCCGAAAGTCCTTGTGCCGTAGGGACTTTCGGCGCTCGGCCGTCGGGGTCGCCTGGCGTTCGTCGATCAGCGGTGGCGGTACTGCCATCGGATGTCGCGCAGGAAGGACAGTGTCAGCACCGCGAGCGCGACCGCGGTGACCGCCACCGTCAGCAGCCGGGGGAGGAGCCCGGAGGCCGCCACCACGAGCACGACGCCCTGGGCCGCCGCGACGGTCTTGCGGGCCAGGCTCGGCGGCGGCGGCCGGCGCAGCCACCGCACGACGCGGCTCGCGACGAGGTAGACGTAGCGCCACGCGCCGATCGCCAGCACCCACCAGCCCACCGACAGCGCCACGTACCCGCTCAGCACCAGCAACAGGAACGCGTCGATCTCCATGTCGAACCTCGCGCCCACGCTGGACTCCGTGCCGGTGCGCCGGGCGACCTGGCCGTCCACGAAGTCCATCATCAGTGCGACCGCCGCGACGCCGGCCACCAGCGGTGCCGACCGGGCGTCGACGACCAGCGCGGTCACCCCGCCCACGAGCGCGGCTCGGCCGAGCGTCACCAGGTTGGCCGCGCCCAGCGTCACCGCGCCGGTACGGGATAGTCCGGCCGCGAGCGCGCCGCACACCACCACCGCGACCGCGAGGCCCGCGAGCCACCCCCGTGGACCCGGCCCGAGCGGGACCAGCACGGCCACCTGCGCGGCCAGCCCGACGCCGACCGCCCGCAGCGCCAGCACGGCACCTCCGCCAGAAGCACGTATGGTGATCATGAGCATAACCGGAGGAGGACGCCAGGAGATGGAGCGTGCGTTCTGGCTGCGCGCACCCGGGGTTTGCGAGATCCGCCCGGCCGAGCTGGCGGAGCCAGGCCCCGACGACGTCGTCGTGCGCACGCTCTACTCCGGGGTGAGCCGCGGTACCGAGTCGCTCGTGTTCCGCGGCGGCGTGCCGCCCAGCCAGCACACCGCGATGCGCGCGCCGTTCCAGGAGGGCGAGTTCCCCGGCCCGGTGAAGTACGGCTACCTCAACGTCGGCGTCGTCGAGCAGGGCCCGCTCACCGGGCGGACGGTGTTCTGCCTCTACCCGCACCAGACGCGCTACGTCGTGCCCGCGGCCATGGTCACGCCGGTGCCCGACGACGTGCCCGCGGCACGCGCGATCCTCACCGGCACGGTGGAGACCGCCGTCAACGCCGTGTGGGACGCGGCCCCGCACGTCGGCGACCGGATCGCCGTCGTCGGTGCCGGGATGGTCGGGGCGAGCGTCGCGCGGGTGCTCGCCGGCGTCCCCGCCGCGCACGTGCAGCTGGTCGACGTCGACGAGTCGAAGGCAGCTCTCGCCACCGCGCTCGGGGTGGACTTCGCCACCCCGGCCGACGCCGAGGGCGGCTGCGACTTCGTCGTGCACGCGAGCGCCACCGAGGCCGGCCTCACCCGCAGCCTCGAGCTCCTCGCCGTGGAGGGCACGGTCGTCGAGCTGAGCTGGTACGGCGACCGGCGGGTGAAGGTACCGCTGGGTGAGTGGTTCCACTCCCGCCGACTCACCCTGCGGTCCAGCCAGGTGGGCATGGTCTCGCCCGCGCGCGGCGGCCGGAAAGGCTACCCCGAAAGGCTCGCGGTGGCCCTCGAACTGCTCGCCGATCCGGCCTTCGACGCGCTCGTGACCAGCGAATGTCGCTTCGATGAACTGCCGGTGGCGCTGCCCCGCATGATCAGCGATGAACCCTCTGCGCTCTGCCTGCGTGTTATGTACGACAGCAGTTAGCCCACAGCAAGGAGGCGCGGTGTTCAGCCTCACCGTCCGTGACCATCTGATGGTCGCGCACAGCTTCAACGGCGAGGTGTTCGGGCCCGCGCAACGGTTGCACGGCGCCACGTTCATCGTGGACGCGACGTTTCACCGCGCGGAGTTGGACGCGGACAACATCGTCGTCGACATTGGACTCGCGACGCGCGAGCTGCACGATGTTCTTGGCGAGCTGAACTACCGCAACCTCGACGAGGTGCCCGAGTTCGCCGGCGTCAACACCTCCACGGAGTTCCTCGCCAAGATCGTGGCCGACCGGCTCGCGGACCGGGTGCACGCCGGCTCGATGGGCGAGGGTGCCACGGGGCTGTCGGAGATCTCGGTGACACTGCGCGAGTCCCACGTGGCCTGGGCGACCTACGGGCGCGCGCTGTGAGTGCGACCGGGGCTGCGACCGGGACGCTGTTCGTGCTGCCCTCGGACGTGGACGACGTGACGTTCGCGAGCGGCGGCAACGCCTACGACCGCCGGATGTGCGAGGTGCTCGGCCTGCGCGAGGTCACCGTGCCGGGCCGCTGGCCGACGCCGGACCAGGCGTCGGGGATCAACCTCGCGAGAGTGCTCGGTGACATCCCGGACGGGTCCGTCGCACTGCTGGACGGACTCGTCGCGTGCGGGGTGCCGCAGTTCGTCGTGCCGCACGCGCGCCGGCTGCGGCTCGCGATCCTGCTGCACCTGCCGCTCGCCGACGAGGTCGGGCTGCCCGAGGAGCGCGCGACCGAGCTAGACGGCCTGGAGCGGGAGACGCTGCACGCCGCGGCCGCGGTGATCGCCACGAGCCACTGGGCCGCGCGCCGCGCGATCGCCCACCACGGCCTCGACCCCGCCCGGGTGCACGTCGCGCCGCCCGGGACGCGACCGGCGCCGCTCGCGACCGGTACCGACGGCCGGCTGCTGTGCCTCGCCTCGGTCACCCCGCGCAAGGGCCAGGACGTCCTCGTGGAGGCCCTCGCCGGTATCGACGACCTGGGCTGGACCTGTGAGTGCGTCGGCTCGGTGCGTCGCGACCCCGGTTACGTGGCGCGGGTGCACGGCCTGGTCGTGCGGCACGGGCTGACGAGCCGGATCTCGCTTACCGGGCCGCTGCCCGACGCCGAGCTGAACGACCGGTTCGGCCGTGCCGACCTGCTCGTCCTGCCCTCCCGCGGGGAGACGTACGGCATGGTCGTGACCGAGGCCCTCGCCCGCGGCGTCCCGGTGCTCACCTCGGACGTCGACGCGCTGCCCGACACGCTCGGCCAGGCCCCGGACGGCAGCGTGCCCGGCATGCTCGTGCCACCCGGCGACGCGGCCGCGCTGTCCGAGGCGCTGCGCCGCTACCTGACCGACGCCACGCTGCGCGGCCGCCTGCGCGAGGCCGCCCGCGAGCGCCGGCGTCTCCTGGAGGACTGGAACTCGGCGGCGCAGCGGCTGGCCGCGATACTCGACCGGCTGCGGGGGGAGCCCTCATGCGCGGCATGACGTTGCGGGACCCGGCTGACCGGGAGCTGGTAGAGGGGGAACGGACCGGCGAGGTCCTGCTCCCGATCACGATCGAGCCGGCCACAGCCGAACGCACAGCCGCCAGCTCGGCCGCCAGCACCGCCGAGGAGCCGACTGGGCCGGCGTCGGTGCCGGTGAAGCGCCGGCTGAACAAGGCGAAGGTGTGGGCCTGGATCAAGATCCTCGTCGGCGTCGGCATCGTCGTCGCGCTCGTGTGGAAGGTCGGCGCGGCCGGGTTCATCGAGAGCTTCCGGGTGATCGATGCGGGCGAGATCCTCGCCGCGCTGGTCATCGGGCTCGCCACCACGGTGCTCAGCGCGTGGCGCTGGTGCCTGGTCGCCCACCGGCTCGGGCTGCGGCTGCCGCTGGGCCGCGCGGTCGCCGACTACTACCGGGCGCTGTTCCTCAACGCGGTGCTCCCCGCGGGCGTGCTGGGCGACGTCCACCGCGCGGTGCGGCACGGCCGCGAGTCCGGTGACGTCGGCGCCGGTGTGCGAGCCGTGGTCCTGGAGCGGACCGCCGGGCAGGCCGTCGTGGTCGTCGCCGGGGTCGTGGTGCTGCTGGCCGGACCGACCGTCGCGCCGACCCGGGACATCGGGCTGGCCGTGCTGATCGTCGCGTCGCTGTTCGTGTTCGGCTACCTCGCGCTGCGTCGCTGGACGGGCCCCGACTCGCGTTGGCGTCGTACGCTCGATGACGTCCGCCACGGGCTGCTCGCGCGCGACGCGTGGCCGGCGGTAGCCGTGCTCTCCGCCGCCGTGCTGGCCGGGCACGTCACGATGTTCGTGATCGCGGCGCACGCGGCGGGCGCGGACCTGCCGGCCGCCGAGCTCGTCCCGCTCGTGATCGTGTCGCTGCTCGCGATGGGGCTGCCGGTGAACGTCGGAGGTTGGGGGCCAAGGGAGGGTGCGACAGTGCTCATGTTCGCGGCCGCCGGCCTCGGCGCCGCGCAGGGACTCACCACCGCGGTGGTGTACGGACTGCTCGGGCTCGTGGCGAGCCTGCCGGGCGCGTTGATGCTCCTGCGCCCCGGTCGTGGACTTGGTCAGGAACGCCGACAGGAAGTGACCGCATGACGAACGTGGCCGACATCGGGCGCAACGGAGCGGTGGAGCGGGTGGTCGATACCCGCCTGCCCACCGTCTACGGGGAGTTCCGCGCTGTGGGCTACCTCGACCGCTGGGGCGGGCACGAGCACGTCGCGCTCGTGCACGGCGACGTCACCGACGTCAGCCCGCTCACCCGGGTGCACTCGGAATGCCTGACCGGCGACGCGTTCGGCTCCACCCGCTGCGAGTGCGGCGACCAACTGGCCGCGGCGATGCGCCGGATCGTCACCGAGGGCGCGGGCGTGCTCATCTACCTGAAGGGCCATGAGGGCCGGGGCATCGGGCTGCTGGCGAAGCTGCAGGCGATGCGGTTGCAGGAGGAGGGGCTGGACACGGTCGAGGCCAACCTCGCGCTGGGCCTGCCGGTCGACGCCCGCGAATACCACATGGCCGCGGAGATCCTCCACGACCTCGGCGTGCACTCGATCCGGCTGCTGTCGAACAACCCGAAGAAGCTGGACTCGTTGCTGAGCAACGGGATCCACATCGCCGAGCGGGTCCCGCTGCTGGCCACGCCGACCGACGACAACCTGCCGTACCTGCGGACCAAGCGCGAGCGGCTGGACCACTACCTGCCTCATCTGGAGGGGCTGCCGAGCGCGGCGAGCACGTCGGCGAAGGACTCCACCAAGTTCGCGAGCGCGGCCCTGCCCTTGGCGGCGGAGGCGAGCGAGGGCCGGCCGACCACGCCCGACGCGGTGTAGGCGGCAAGTCCCCGGGTCAGCATCCGGTTGCGCTCGTCAGCGAGCTCGTCATGGTCGGCGTAGTCCGGACGCACCAGCTCGGGGTGAGCGTGCAGGAGCAGGGAGGTCTCGAGCTCGCCGGCGTGCATGTCGCTGTCGGGTCCGAGCTCGACGCCGCCGGCGGCGCGCGCGTTCAGCCAGTCGACCTCGGTCGGGAACAGCGCCATGTGCTCGCCGCGCGCGCTCGCCTCCTGGACCACATTGGACAGCACGTAGTTGCCGCCGTGCCCGCTGACGATGACGAGCTTGCCGATTTCGTTGCGGCGCAAGGACTCCGCGATGTCGGTGACGGTCGCGTAGAGGGTCGCGGCGGAGATGCTCACGGTGCCGTGCCAGCCGGCGTGCTCGTGTGAGCAGGAGATCGTGATGGGCGGCAGCCGCAACAGCGGGTGAGCCGCGGCGAGCGCACGAGCGACGATGACCGCGATGATCGTGTCCGTGGCGAGCGGCAGGAACGCCCCGTGCTGCTCGAAGCTGCCGACGGGCAGCAACGCGACCTCTGCGCCGCGCTCACGTTCCTCGGCGGCGGTACTCACGGGAAGGAGGTAGTCGTCCGTCATGCCCCCATCATGCCGTCAGTGATCCTTCGATGGCGGTGAGGAAGTTCTCCGGACGGCTGGGCTGTGTCATCTCGATGAGCGCCGCCGGTAGCGTACGACCATGGACCATCGCACGATTGCGG
Source organism: Actinophytocola sp. (assembly GCF_050699935.1). Taxonomy (NCBI): domain Bacteria; kingdom Bacillati; phylum Actinomycetota; class Actinomycetes; order Pseudonocardiales; family Pseudonocardiaceae; genus Actinophytocola; species Actinophytocola sp. The sequence continues at coordinate 8,034 of NZ_JBOHGB010000006.1, read as the reverse complement.
GCGGGTCGGTGAGGCGTCCCATTTTCGACGTCGATGAGCTGCCGTCTTCGGATCTTTCGTTGAACGGCCGGTTTGCCTATGACGAGTGCGACGCCAACGATATCGACCAGTCTGGCGTGGTTGGCCGAGGTTCGTTGCACCATGTCCGCGTGTCCCGGTCATCCCTGGCGAAGTCGCGACTCAGCGATCTCGAGTTGATGGATGTGGCGCTTCGAAATGTGGCCGTGGCGAATGCGTCGTGGGAGCCGGTGACAGCGCGCCGGGTCGAGATACTGAATTGTCAAGCCGTCGGATTTCAATTGGGAATAGTGAAGGCGGAAGACCTCTACTTCGAAGAGTGTCGACTGGATTACGCTCGACTGAACATCGAGCAGCGTCGCGGGCCGATCGTATTCCATCGTTGCGTGTTCACCGAGGCTATTCTCGATGGGGATTTGTCCGGTGTCGTGTTCTCGGAGTGCGAATTGAAGGGCGCGGAGTTCCGGGCGAACCGGGCCGCGAACTGCGACCTCACCAGCTCGCGGCTGACCGGTGCGTCCGGTCTCCTGACACTCGTGGGCGCGGAGATCACCGAGGAGCAGGCCATGCTGCTCCCCGGTCAACTCGCCGCAGAGGCGGGCCTTGTCATCACCGAGGCGGTAGGCAGGTCGGCCGGCAACTGATCGGATTGCACCGAGGACTACAGGACGGGTTGCACTCCGGGTGGCATCCGGCGTTGTACGGGTCGCACCACTTCGGTTCGCACTCGGCGGTTGGCCGGCACTGGAAATGCTCGGCCAGTTCATCCCGTACACATCGGAAGCGGTCTCCTACAACGATGTCCGCGAGCGACTGCTCGCGGACATTGCCCACTGACAACCAGTGGGAGAACCCGCAGGGCCAGACGGAGCCCTCTGGCGACTCGGCCGCGGACACCGCGGCCGACTTGGCGCACCCTGTCATATCCGATGTCGGTTACGCCCAGGGAGGCTAGTTCGGCATGGGCCTGGTCGACCCGTTGGCCGTTGTGAACATCGACGATTCCGACCCGAAGTGGAATGGAGCGGCGTACCATCTCGATGATGTTGCTTCTGGTTCGGGCGTGACTGCCCCGCCCCTGAGTAATCGCCTCGTGCTGTGCGGCGTCGTCCGTGTAATAGCTGGTGGCGAGCCGTACGTCAGGGCGACTTAAGGTGTCCCATAGTGCGGGACGGACATGCAGGAGGTTACTGTATATCTCGACGCTAATTCCATGCGCCAGCGCGTGATCCACGAAGCCCGGTAGATCGGGGTGCATGGTTGGCTCGCCGCCGATGAACTGCACTATTTCAATGCCCAGGGGTTTCGCTTCGTCAATCACTCGACGCCAGTCCGACTTTGTCATGGCGCCATGAGGTCCGTCGGGGCCCAGAATCGGCATAGCACTGGACACAGCTGAGGTGGCATTTCCCAGTGATCTCCAACCACAGGAATGACAGTGGCGAAGCCACCGCACGCCACCCCCCCTTTCATTAGCGAGCGCGGGAGCCCCCAGTCGACCGTGCCTAGGTCAACGGGGATTTACAAGCCGCAGGGGTGATGTTGCAGGTGAACGCGCTACGTGCTGTGACAGGCTCCGCTGGTTTGGGGCACGCCGTCCCAACGACCTGCTCGATGCGGCCGACAGGCAGCAGCGCGACCTCGGTGCCGCGCTCGCGTTCGTCGTCCGTCATGTCCCCATCATGGCGACTCGCCGGTGCCGGCGGGCCACGTTACTCGGTCAGCCGTGGGGAGGCTTTCGCGATGGCGTCGCGGGCCACCGGGCAGGTGTCCTTGTCCGGGTCCCACGACTCGACGATGGCCAGCAGGTAGAGCACCTCGTCGAGCGGGACTGACACCGAGCACGACCCGCCCGTGTCCTCCTGCAGCACCTCCTGCCCGGCGACCGTGGTCGCGACGACGTCGCCGCCGACCTCGAGCTGGCTCGACTGGTGGATGGAGACCTTGAGGTAGGGCTTGCCCTCACCGGACCCGTAGCGGCAGGCCGGCAGGCCCACCGAGGTCTCCTTCGTCGGGGTGAGCGACTCGTCGGTGATGTCCGTCATCAGGTCGCGTGCCTCGTCGACGGTCACCAACTCGCAGACCTCGTCCGGACTCATCTCGCGGTAGTCGGCTGCACCGGCATCGGTGTCGTCACCGCAGGCGGCAAGGAAGGCCGCCAGCCCACACAGAGCAAGGCAGAGAGCGAGGCGGCGTCCAATGATCGTCATAGCCGAGACGGTAGCGGTCGGCCGGCGATGAGCGTGCCGAGACCGTGTCTTTCGAGGGTCGGCACATGTCCGTACTCAGCGGGTGGAGCCGACCGGCGTGCCGCGTTCCGGGACCTCCGCGGGCGGCTCGCTCGCCCGCTCTACCGGGGTGGCCATCAGCACCGCGGTGATCGTGGCGGCGACGGCGACGGCCGCCAGGATGAAGATGGGCAGCAGGAAGGTGAACACCTCGACCCCGGCCGGTGCGGGCGCGCTCGGGTCGAGGTTCGCCCGGACCGCGGCCATCCCGGTGTAGTGCATGCCGGTGACCGCGACGCCCATGACGAGGCCGGCGAGCACGCGCAGCCACAGCCGGTCGGTGGTCACCGTGAACCACAGCGCGGCGGTCGCGGCCAGGACGGCGATCAGGATCGAGAGGCCCACCAGCTCGGTGTCGTAGGAGATGCTGCCCTTGATGTTGACCGCCCACATGCCGGAGTAGTGCATGAGCGCCACCGCAAGCCCGGTGATCACACCGCCGAGCAGCAGCCGCCACGGCACGAACGTCCGGCGGGCACCGAACACGAGCAGCCCGCCGAACACCGCGCCGATCGCGAGGAACGCGGAAAACGCTGTGCGGAAGATGTCGTAGCGCACCGGCAGGCCCGGCGTGGTGAACCCCAGCATCGCGATGAAGTGCATGAGCCAGATCCCGACACCGCCGATCGTCACGGCGGCGAGCGCCAGCCAGCCGATGCGGGCGGCGTTGGTGCGTGCGTACCGGGCCAGCTGCGTGCACGCGAGCCCGACCGTGGAGCCGACCACCGAGGTGGTGTAGGCGAAGAGCACCAGCCAGCTGCCCAGGTCGAAGTGGTGGACGTGGTCGATGGCGACAGTCATGGGGAGGCTCCTCCGTGGATCGTCAGTGCGCGCCGCGGACGCGCAGGTGCCGTGTGGGCAGCGGGGCCGGCTCACGCGCGAGCTTGGCCAGCGCGTACTCGCTCGCCGCGATGAGGACCTCCTTGGCGGAGTCGCGGGAGCGCGCGTCGCAGTTCATGATCACGACGTCGTCGGGCAGCGCGAGGGCCTCGCGGATGTTCTCGACGGAGTACCTGCCGGCGCCGTCGAACTGGTTGACCGCCACGACGAACGGCAGCTTGCGGGTCTCGAAGTAGTCGATGGAGGCGAAGCCGTCGGCCAGCCGGCGGGTGTCCACGAGCACCACGGCCACGATCGCGCCGTGGGCGATGTCGTCCCACATGAACCAGAACCGGTGCTGGCCCGGCGTGCCGAAGACGTAGAGGACGAGGTCGTCAGCGAGCGTGATGCGGCCGAAGTCCATCGCGACGGTCGTGGACATCTTGGTCGACGTCACCGGCACCACGTCCACGCCGGCGCCGGCGCTCGTCATGAGCGCCTCGGTGCGCAGCGGCACGATCTCGGACATCGCGCCGACGAACGTCGTCTTGCCGACGCCGAACCCGCCGGCCACGACGATCTTGGCGGACGTGATCTTCCTGGGCGGCCGGCTACTGAGCACGAAGTCCACTGAGCACCCTCTCGATCAGCCGGCGTGGCTCGTCGATGCCGGCGTCGGCGGCGAGTGTCGCCTCGACCTCGACCAGGCCCTCGCCGAGCAGGTCCGCGACGAGGACCCTCGCCACTCCCAGCGGCGCCGGCAGGTGCGCCGCGATCTCCGCGACCGAGCGCGGTTCCAGGCACAGCTGCGTCACCGTCCACATCGCACTGGCCCGCCGGTGCGGCAGGGCGCGGCCCCGTGGCGTCGTCCGCACCCGTGCCTCGACGGCCAGCTCGACACTCGGCCGCGTGCGGCCCTCGGTCCACGAGTAGGGCCGGGCCAGCGCCGCGCCGTCGGTGTGTCCCGAGGCGTCGGTCACGCGTTCCCCCTCAGCGCAGCTTCTCGGTCCCGCGGACCGGGGTGTCGACCATCCGCCCGACGCGGTCGACGAGCAGTGTCATCTCGTAGCCGACGAGGCCGATGTCGCAGCCGGCCGCGGCGAGCACGGCGAGGTGCGAGCCGTCGCCCACACTCATCAGCAGCAGGAAGCCGCCCTCCATCTCGATCACCGACTGCACGACCCGGCCCGCGGTGAACAGTTGCGCGGCGCCGACCGTGAGGCTGGTGAGCCCGGCGGTCAGCGCGGACATCTGGTCGGCGCGGTCGCGTGGCAGCCCGTCGCTCGCCGCGACCAGCAGGCCGTCGGCGGAGACCAGCACGGCGTGCGTCACCCCGGGAACGTCCTGGGTGAACGCCGACACGAGCCAGCCCAGCGTGGGTTCGGCCGCGGTGGTGCTCTCGGTGGTCATGGACCCCTCCCTCGGGTCGGAGCCGGCAGGTCTCCCGTCCTGCCGTCGGCTCGCCTCGCGATGTTCGTCGCCTGGTTCGCCGGCTCGTTCGTCGCCGTCGCGCTCCCGCGGCGCCACGTCAGTTCCTCCGGTCCGGTGTGGACTCGGAATCGGACTCCTCTCGGGCCCGGCGTGCGGCCTGCACGCCGCTGTAGTGGCGGGACAGGTTGCTGCGGATCGCTTCCGGGTCACGGAACCCGGCGCCGGGCTTGACGTCCTGGTGGTCCGCGGGCTTGGCCGAGAGCGCACCGCCGCGTGGCTGGCGCATCGGCAGGCCGGCGGCCGTCGTGCGGATCGTCGGCGGGTCGCCGGCCGCCACATGCTGTGTCGCGCCGGGCGTGGCATTCGTTGCGTCCGGATCGGTCACGGTGGTCAGCGTCGTGCCGGTAATTGTCGTGGGCTCGGCGGGTGCCGCCGAAGTCGAGCCGGCCGGCGTGAGCCACCCGCGTTGCGTCGCCGTGCCGTTCGCGGCCGGTTCCTCGGGGGCGAGGAACGGGGTGAACCAGGCGATCTTGCTGCCGTTCTCCGGAATGGGTGGCAGTGGCGGCACGACCGGGACGCCGGACGGCCCCGGCCGGGGCGGTCCGGTGGTGCTCGCCACCGCGGGCGGCGCGGACTCCATAGTGGACTCCGACGCGGTGTCTACTATGGACTCGGTGGTGGCGTCGTCGAGCACGACCACCACCGGATCGGGCACGGACTCCGGTGTCGGTTCGGGCGCGATGCCCGGCGTCGCAAGGGTTTCCGGAACGCCGTCGGAGAGCACGAGTGCGCCCGGGACGTGCACGCTGGCGGTGATGCCGGCCTGCTTCGCCCGGTCGTGGCTGGGCCGCAGGCGGACCGTCACGTCGTGCCGCGCGGCGAGCAGGCTGACCACGAACAGGCCCATCCGGCGGGTGGTCTCCGGGCCGACGGAGTCCGCGGTCGAGAGCCGGCGGTTGGCCGACTCGAGGTCCTCCTCGGCCATCCCGAGCCCGGCATCGATCACCTCGAACAGCAGGCCGCCGTCGGTGCCGCGGTCGGCGGTGAGCACGACCTTGCGGTCCGGCGGGGAGAAGCGGGTCGCGTTCTCCAGCAGCTCGGCGAGGATGTGCACGACGTCGGTCGCCGCCGCCGAGCGCACCGACGCGTTCGGCGCGTGCCCGAGGCTGACCCGCCGGTAGTCCCTGACCTCGGACGTGGCCGCGCGCAGCACCTCGACGACGCTGACCGGCCGGTTCCCTCGCTTGGGCGGCATGCCCCCGGCGAGCACCTGGAGGTTCTCCCCGTTGCGGCGCAGCCGGGTGGCGAGGTGGTCGAGGCGGAAGAGCTCGTCGAGCCGGCGCGGGTCGTGCTCGTCGGCCTCCAGGCTCTCGATCACGCCGAGCTGCAGCTCCACGAGGGACTGGCTGCGCCGCGACAGTGTCATGAACATCTCGCTGACCTGGCGGCGCAGCTCGGCCTGCTCGCCGGCCAGCCGGACGGCCTGCTGGTGCATGTCGTCGAAGGCGCGGGCGAGCTGGCCGATCTCCTCGTCGGTGCGTACCGCGACCGGCTCGACGGCCTGCCAGTCGACGTGCTCGCCGGAGCGCACCCGCTCGACGGTCTTCGGCAGCTTGTCGTGCGCGACGGCCAGCGCGGCGGCGCGGAGCCGGCGCACCGGCAGCAGCAGCGAGCGGGCCACGGTGAGCGCGACGGCCAGCGCGGCGAGCAGCGCGCCGAGCACGATCGCGGCGTCCCGCAGGGCGTCCGAGCGCGCCTGGTTGGTGCGGGTGGACACGGTGTCGACGAGCTCGGTGAACCTGGCGTCGATGAGCCCGCGCAGTTCGGTCTGCTCGGCTTGCAGATCGGGCAGCAGCTGCCGCAGGTCCGCGGTGCGGTTGCGGGCGACGGCGGCCTGGATCGCGTCGCGACGCTGCGCCCAGGTCCGGGTCGCGGCGACGAACTCGGGTAGGTCGGCGGCCGGGATGTCGAGCGAGAGCCGCTGGACGAGCACGGCCTCCTCCGCGGCGGCGTGCTGCACGGCGGCGGCCACGTCGTTGCTGACCGCCCGGCCGTTTCCCGACCCGGTGAGCGCCTCCTCACTCGCGAGCGCGGCACGCAGCAGCAGCATCGACAGCACGGTCGAGGCGCTGTCGTCGAGGTCCTCGGCGCGGGTGAAGGACACCGCGCGCGGCACGAGCTCGCCGAGGTCCTCGATCACCACGCGGTAGGCGAACGCCTCGGTGACCGGATCGGTCTCGTCGGTGACGACCTGGTCGCGTGCCTCGACCAGGTCGTCGATCGCGTCGCTGAGCCCGCGGCTCACGTCGGGCGGCAGCTGCGCGAAGTCCGCTGCGTTGCGCACGACGGTGACCTGCTCGTCGACGGCCTCCTCGCGCTGGGGCAGGTCGGCCGCACCGGGCGGCACGGCCGCGACCATCTCCAGGGCCACCAGGTCCGCGAGGGTCAGCGCCTCGCCGAGGACGTCGAGCTGGTCGCGGACGGTGCTCAGCCGGTTGGCGTCGTCGAGCTGGAGCTGGACCCGCAGGCCGCCGAGCACGAGTGCGACCACGGCCGGGACCACGAGCACGACGGCGACCTTCGTACGCAGGCTCCAGCTGTTGATCCGCCACTTCGCGGCATCCCGCTGACCCGGCTCGGACACCACTTGTCCAATCTGACCCGTCGACTGTTCGGCCGGTGCCCTCGTACGTGGTCCGGCGGGTTGCCGGAAGCCTCGGAGAAATGGGAGGCACCGACGACTTCGCGATGCAAGCCGAACGGTTCGGGAATGTCAAGGCCAGGCCCAGCGTGGCGGCGGACGGATGGACAAGAAAGGACTTTCGTCCCTTCAGCTCTGCTCCGTTCGGGGTATTCGGGAGGGCCCGTGATCGCTGGGCCGCCCGCGCGGCGTCGTCCCAGGTGAGTCGCCAGGTGAGGCCCCTACCTGCTCGATCGTCGCCGCCCGTGATCGGACGGCCACGGCCTGCGGTGCGAAAGAAACCTCCGCGGCGTTACGGCGGCCAGAACTATTGCTGGCCGGACCACGTCGGGATCGAATTCGTTTATCGATCGTCGAGAATTGTCGGCGGGTTTGTTTCCGTGTCGGGTTAATTACGGAACGCCTCGGCGAGCCACCAGGAGCCGCCGTCGCTGGTGATCTTCGCGTCGATCAGCAGCGGGAGGTCGCGGTGGCCGTCGAGCCAGGCGGCGACGCCGTCGAGGTCGTCGGTGGTGCGGACGGTGAGCGCGGCGCAGCCGAAGCCGGCGCCGATCGCGGCGATGTCGGTCTCCGGGAAGCGCACGGTGCCGTGGTCCTCGCCGGTGAAGTGGTGCACCTCCGCGCCGTAGGCCTCGTCGTTGTAGACCACGATCAGCATCGGCAGGCCCAGCCGGACGACGGTGTCCAGCTCGGCGATGCTCATCAGGCAGCCGCCGTCGCCGAGCGCCGCGACCGGCAGCCGGCCGGGCCGCGCGAGCGCGGCGCCGACCGCCGTGG